>NZ_JAFNNH010000026.1:0-17987 GCF_026536845.1 Gilliamella sp. B3023 | reverse complement strand
AAGCTGACTCAAGGAGTCAACGTCGTTTAGCTATAAAAAGCGATTTTGCGGCTAAGCGACGTTTGAATTACCCGCCTCGTCGGGTTTATTTTTGAGGTGTTTTATCGCAAAAAAAGTTGAGGAGCGGGGTTTTTGATATAAAAAAACTCACTTATTGGTGAATAAGTGAGTTTGATTAACTTTGTCGAAACTATTTAACTGGGCGCATTGTTGGGAATAAGATGACGTCCCGAATGGTATGGCTATTGGTAAATAGCATTACGGTTCGGTCAATCCCAATTCCTAGCCCTGCTGTTGGCGGTAAGCCATGTTCTAATGCAGTGATGTAATCTTCATCATAAAACATTGCTTCGTCATCACCCGCGTCTTTTTGTGATACTTGGTCGGCAAAACGTTGTGCTTGGTCTTCGGCATCATTAAGTTCTGAGAAGCCGTTACCAATTTCACGTCCACCAATAAAGAATTCAAAGCGGTCTGTTACAAATGGGTTTTCATCGTTTCGACGAGCAAGTGGTGAGACTTCTGCCGGGTATTCGGTGATAAATGTTGGTTGAATGAGGTTAGCTTCAGCCACTTCTTCAAATATTTCAGTTACCACTCGACCAAGTCCCCAGCCTTTTTCCACTTTGATTCCCACTGCTTTTGCAATCGCACAAGCTTTGTCAAAATCATCTAAATCAGCATTATTGGTTTCTGGGCGATAATGGCAGATTGCTTCACGCATGGTCATTTTGATAAATGGTTTGCCGAAATCAAAAGTGTGTTCGCCATATTGCACTACTGCATTCCCCGTCACGGCAATGGCTAAACGACGGAATAACGCTTCAGTTAATACGATCAAATCTTTATAATCGGCATAAGCCATATACATTTCCATCATGGTAAATTCAGGATTATGTCTTGGTGATACCCCTTCGTTTCGGAAATTGCGGTTGATTTCAAATACACGCTCAAATCCACCTACCACTAGACGTTTTAAGTAAAGTTCTGGCGCAATTCGTAAATACATGTCTAGATCAAGCGCATTATGGTGCGTAATAAATGGTTTGGCTGATGCACCACCTGGGATGACTTGCATCATCGGGGTTTCAACTTCCATAAAGTGGTTTTCTAACATAAAGTTACGAATTTCAGTTACCACTTTTGAGCGCGCAATAAAGGTGTCACGTGATTGTTGATTAGTAATTAAATCAAGGTAACGTTGACGATAGCGCATTTCTTGATCTGCTAAGCCATGGAATTTATCGGGTAATGGGCGTAATGCTTTTGTTAGTAGGCGGATTTCTTCACAGTGGATTGATAGTTCGCCTGTTTTGGTTTTGAATAAGTAGCCTTTAGCCCCAACGATGTCACCAAGATCCCATTTTTTGAATTGTTCGTTGTAGTAGTTTTCGGGTAGATCATCACGAGTGACATAGAGTTGGATTTGCCCTGCAACATCTTGTAATGATACAAATGAGGCTTTACCCATAATACGGCGCATCATCATTCGACCCGCAACGGTTACAATAATTTTGTTTTCAATTAACTCTTCGTTAGTTTTTTCATCATACAATTTATGAAGATCGCTTGAAATTGCGTCACGACGGAAATCATTCGGGAAAGCAATGCCTTGTTCGCGAATTGCAGCTAGCTTTTCACGACGTATTGTAAGCTCGTTATTTAACTCTTCAATATGGTTTTGTTGCTCTTGCTGTGTTGACATAATTTTACCTTTTATTTATCACCAGTTATAAACCGGCTTTTAAGCTTTCTTCAATAAATTGATCTAAATCGCCGTCTAATACGGCTTGAGTATTGCGTGTTTCAACGCCTGTGCGTAAGTCTTTGATTCGTGAATCATCAAGTACATACGAACGAATTTGGCTGCCCCAACCAATGTCGGATTTGTTTTCTTCCATTTGTTGTTTTTCGGCATTCTTTTTGTGCATTTCAAGCTCATACAGTTTTGCTTTTAACTGTTTCATGGCCTGATCTTTATTGCTATGTTGCGAGCGGTTATTTTGACATTGTGTCACAATTCCGGTTGGTACGTGGGTAATACGTACAGCAGATTCGGTTTTATTGACATGCTGACCACCCGCACCCGATGCCCGATAAACGTCAATGCGTAGATCGGCTGGATTGATGTCGATATCAATATTGTCATCAACCTCTGGATAGACAAATACCGATGCAAATGAGGTATGACGGCGGTTTCCTGAGTCAAATGGGCTTTTTCGTACTAAGCGGTGCACACCGGTTTCAGTGCGTAACCAGCCATAAGCATAATCGCCGGTTACTTTGATTGTGGCTGATTTTATGCCAGCTACATCGCCGTCTGATACTTCCATCACTTCGGTTGTAAAACCTTTCGATTCAGCCCAGCGTAAATACATTCGCAATAACATTTCAGCCCAATCTTGGGCTTCAGTACCCCCTGAGCCTGATTGGATATCTAAGTAACAGTCAGCACTGTCATAATCACCCGAAAACATTCGGCGAAATTCAAGACCGGCTAGCTTTTTTTCGAGTTGTTCAACTTCTTGATTGGCTTCGTCAAAAGTGTCTTGATCTTCTGCTTCAATAGCAAGTTCAAGTAGACCTTCGACGTCGTCTAGACCTTGTTCTAAGGTATTGATGGTATTGATGATCTCTTCTAGCGCAACGCGTTCTTTGCCTAATGCTTGTGCCTTTTCTGGATCGGCCCAAACTTCGGATTGTTCTAGTTCGGCATTGACTTCCTCTAGACGCTCTTTTTTGAGGTCATAGTCAAAGATACCCCCGAATGACATTCGTTCGTTCGGTTAATTCGGTTATTTTTGATTTGATAGGATTAATTTCAAACATGTTTTGCTATTTTTGCTGTTTTTAACTAATCGTACATTGTAACGGATTTAAGTATAACTTAGCAATGACTTTGCTTTAGCCATTTGAGTAAATGCGATCGTTCAACGCTATGCTAAAAAATAAAAATGACGCATAAAGCGTCATTTTTTAGGTTTATTTGAGATGATTATTTTTTGGCTGCTGCATATAATTGAGCGACTTTGTCCCAATTGATGACATTCCAAAATGCACCAATGTAATCCGCACGGCGGTTTTGGTATTTTAAGTAGTAAGCATGTTCCCAAACATCAAGCGCTAGAATTGGTGTGCCTGAAACGCCGGCAAATTTTTCGCCCATAATTGGGGTATCTTGATTCGCGGTTGACACGACTTCAAGTTTGTCATTTTTCAATACTAACCACGCCCAACCTGAACCAAAACGGGTTGCAGCCGCTGCTGAGAATTTTTCTTTAAACGCATCAACCGAACCAAAATCTTTTTCTATTGCCGCTTTAAGTTCGCCCTTAAGCTCGGTTCCAATTTTTAGCAGTTCCCAAAATAGGGTGTGATTAACGTGACCACCGACATTGTTTTTAATTCCAGTCAATTTGTCTGCTGGTACTTTGTCTAAATTTTTTAATAATGTTTCTGGACAAAAATCGTTTAATTCAGCAGGTAGGGTTTCTAATAATGCGTTGGCATTGTTTACGTAAGTTTGATGATGTTTATCATGGTGTAGATGCATTGTTTCAGTATCAATATAAGGTTCTAAAGCATCATAAGCATAAGGTAGAGGGGGTAGTGTGTAAGCCATGGAATCGCTCCTTTCATCTAATCGGAATTATTAACTACATTATTTTATGAGTATACGAACTATCAATATATCTCACAAACTATTACTTAGATAGCTGGTGGCTATCCTAATTTTTGTTTAATTTTCGTTACTTATGATTTTTTGATGATATAGCTTTGGATTGTTTCTATATCATCATCAAATTTATTATTTTTGGGGCTGTGATAAAAGGCTTAACTTGTCTAGAAATCCAAAAAGCTTTTGATTCATTTCAGAATAGTCATGTAAACGAAGTTGCTGGGGAGTATCAATAAAACGGTATTTCTCGGCTTGTTTTAGGTCGTTTTCAGAGTGAGCAATAAGTTGTTCAACCACGTCATGGGTTAGCTCCATATGACATTGGAAACCATACACGAATGGACCATAGGCAATGATTTGCCGTGGACAGCCTTCACTATAGGCAATGATTTGGGCATCTTGAGTTAAACCTGGCATATCATTGTGCCAGTGGCCGACAGCCAAACTATCACCGAAATGCGCAAAAAGCGGATTTTTTTTGCCTGCTTCAGTCAACGTAATTGGGAATTTGCCAATCTCTTTTTCCGGACTATGCTCGAAATGTGCACCTAAGGCTTCACCAATTAATTGCGAGCCAAGACAGACACCGATGACTATTTTTTGTGATTTGATTGCCGTAGATATGATGGCTTGCTCGGCTAATGAGTCAAAATGTGGACACTCTTTTTTGGTCGTTGCTGGTGATTGAGGACCACCCATGATAATCAACATATCAATCTTATCTATCTTATCGGGAAGCGGCTCACCAAGATAAACACGAGAATAACTAATGGTGTGTTGATGCATTTTTGCCCATTGCTCATATGCGCCAGGTGCTTCGAAATCTTCGTGGATGATAAAGTGCACATGCATTGATAAATCTCCTTTAATCTTATCGATTCTATTTTATATCGAATATGGACAATTAAACGCGAAGTTTATTATGAATCTTTTATTATGAAATGTGAAGATTTGGCGTTTTGTGTGTGGGATATTTGGCATAAAAATCTGCTTTAATCGGATTTAGAATTCGTAAAATTGGTTTTTGTGAGAGATTTTATGGTTTTACTACAAAAGTTAATCAAGTAGAAAAAAGACATATTGTAAAAAATAATTGGGTAGATATTGAATATCATTATATTATTGGAAGAAAAGAATAGGGAAAAATTAATATCTATGAAGCACATCCCCGAATTAAAGTCGAAATTCAATCAGTTCAATAAGATTATAAATGGATGACAATATGAAATTATTAAAGATCTTAATAATACTATTACTATTAATTAAAGGTTTTACCCAAATTCTTATTTGCAACGATGATCCTACTGTCTTTTTGGCGCTAAAATTGAATCCTCTTTCTGAAAATTATAATTATATTAATTATTTAAGTCACAATAGTTATTATGTTTTGTTTTCTGATGAAAATGAAATGATAGGACAAAATATCATTGATATGATTTATAAGATTCCTTTAATTCTTTATATTTCAGTTTTACTTATACTGTTTTTTTTAAAACGTAAAAATACAAAAGAGAAAACCCTATGAAGCAATTTTTACCACATATTACTTTTTTGATATTTTTTTGCTTTTTATAAAGCGGTTAATTAACCACAATTATTAAGTAACGAAATAAAGAAACAGTTACTCGAAAGAAGATTAGATAATTATGATATATCGTAACTTATAAACAAAGACATCAAAGAAATTTATTCTGATGATGATTTTAAGTTTAAACTGGATGCTTATTTATCCCATTTCAAAAATAATCACTGGGTATTTGATAAAGCGGAAATAAATTCACTATTATCTGAAATCAGGTATATACTCTCCATAAATTCTGAAAACCGCACTCATATACTGCATCCGTTATTCTATACAAGCGTTTTTTAAAGTACGGGGGAGTAAAAAATGTACAAGGAATATTGGCAATGAGATTGATAATAGTATGTATAACCCTCTTATTTATGAGTAATCAAATGGCGAATAGCCAACCGATTAATAAAAATAAAAAAGACGATCTTATTACCCACATTATTCAGGCTCCCCTTGCCAGTCCTCCAATTGGTGATAAACATGTTTTATATCCCTTTGCAACACATTGGCAACATGCAGAAACAGAAAGTGAACGTTCGGGGAATGAAAAGGCTTTTGATGAATTAGCCGGAAATTTAGATAAGCAGTCCCAATCAGAACAATCCTATAAGATTACTTTAACCCAAGAAAATTTAAAGCAGATTGTTCAGGATTCCTATGATATCCCATTTAATATCAACGATATTTTAAACCAGAAGATTACAGTTCATGTGGAAAAAATAGCCGGCTTTCCTCAGTTTGATCTGTTTCTACTCACCACCGAGAACCTTGAGTTAGAATGCAACCATTGCGAGTATGGAAGACACCTTATTTTTCAATCCATTATCTCTATCAGCTCTGATCAAATTGTGGATAAATTAGCAGCCACTTACGAATATGGAAATGATCTGGGTAGAAGCTATCGATTTTTCTATTATGATAATGGGAAAATAATTATTAGGGATTTTGGTAGTGATGAGACAGACAGTGCTGCTAATGAAAAAAGAACATACCAACTGACACCCCAAGGCAAATTCATCCGCTATTATGATACTAATGGTTCTTTTCAAAATACAGATCTTAATGATACAGAGGAAGGTTTAGTTCAAAACCATACTCGCGAGGGGGTATGGATAGAGATAACAGGCAGTAAATATGCGCCTTTAGGTATCGGTTATATTTATCTCGAATCGGAATACAAAAATGGCCTGCCTGTTGGTATTTGGAAATGTCATCAATTAGAACAACAATATAATGAACTGTATGAACCCATCTTATCCACTCGCAAAAAAGGCAAACTTTTGTACACAGAAACCTATAAAGACGGTGAGCTTGTCGAACGTAAATTTGTGGATAAAGAAATTGATGAATTGAATTAAAGATTGTGTAGTAAACAAACGATTATTATGCTTATCACCCTCATAAATATGAATGGTGGTAAGTAAACAATATTACCTCACGGCTATTGGCAGGAGGTAACAGAAGAGTAAGCTAAGTCATTATCTTGTTTAGTTAAATTTCTTTTACAACACTATAATTTAACAATAGATGATGTAAAATGTCACGAAGATTTATGTGCAAAAGATCCAAATGAAGGAAAAGATGTATATAAAAAAATGATGAATTATTGGCATTAATTATATAAAAAAAATTTAACAGTTTAAGCGTAAAATAATGAATAAATTTTTAATACTGATAACAAGCTTATTAATAATTTTCTCTTGTAAAGCGCAAGATGAGATTACCAATATTTCTAAGTCATGTCATGATTTAAAATTTCGAAATCTAATTTATTATCAAATGTGTTTAGATTGGAATTTAAGTGCAGACAATATTCTCGAAATTACTCAAAATAAGCACGAAGAGTACTTACCTGATGATGTTAATTTTGAACATTTCTATGGTTTTACCCCTGATGGTATCTATATTAAAGCTGAATTAACGAAAAATAATAAACTTTATGATATCCTGTTAGGTTCGCAGTCATGGTTTTTACTTACCGATAAGCACACTGAACAATCACAACTATATTCTTATCGAGATCCTAAAAATTCTCGATACTTTCTAGGGGACTTTGTCACCGAAGCATTAGTCGAACAACATCCTGAGTTAGAAGAACGCTACAAACAACATTATCAAACAGCAATTAACACTATTTCGCAATATCAACCAACTACCTTAAAAGATTTTAATGGTCATTATTTTTCCACTAATTTAACTGTTACTATTAGTGATACTAAGATTAAACTCAATACGCTTGATTATGATTTACCATTATTCCTAAAAGACGATGACAATATTTGCGCCTATCAAGGATTAGCAAAAGAACAAACACAAGGCGATTTTATCTTTACCCTGTTTATTAAGGATAAAAAATATTATTTTCAATCACCAGACTTTATGGATAATAAAATGATTGAAGTTTATAAAAGAGATTAAAAATGAAGAAACATATCCTTCTTTTTCTGTTTTTTATGCTAATTATCATCGGTAGTTCAAATGGCAGTACGAAAAATACCGCCATTCAACATACTTTGCCTTTTACATCTGATGGGTTAAAGAAATTTTATTCTTATGATGAAAATACGGGTACTTATAAAATAAATGCTCAATTTTTGGAAAAAAAGAATTTACCCAATTAGAAAAAAATATTAAGCCTAAAAATTTTCATGATTATTATTCAATATCAAGATATTATTACCCTGTGTTAGACGTTTCAATTGGTTTACAAAGAGTTACAGGGATTATATATGAAGGATGGGTTGAGTCAGAATATCCCTGTTTATTTTTTCAAATAAACAGTTATGATCATGCAGGAAATAGGATTGATGCTTTATTAATAGACAATAGATTCACATTTGAAGTCACCTACTGGAATGATTTTGCCATTGATAAAGATGGAAATATATTCATTCAAGAATTTTCTAAAAATGAGGTTTTAATTGATGATAGAGGAAATATTATCAAACACACCACAGTACCTAAAATAGAATCACATTTATTAAAATTTAAAATAAATAAAAATGGCAATTTTGAATCGATCCATTAAATAGTAAATACAATCATTTGGATGAAAAAAACCTAAAAAAATTTTAATTATGAGCAATTTTAAAAAGAATTTAAATTTACTATTTGCAATAGTATTCATTTCATGTTCATGCAATACAAGTTTTGCAGACGAAAATGAACATGATTTTAATAAAACTTTATCAACTGATAGTGCTTCATGTCAAAAACCTATAATAGAGTATTTTCCAAATGGAAAATTAAAATTATCAGGATGTCAAGGAAGTTATAATGGTACAGGAATCCAAGTTGGGTTATGGAAAAAATATAATGAAAAAGGGGAATTGATAGAAACTACATATTACCACCCCGACGAGTTCGGTAAAGACTACAAAATCATTACGCAATATGAAAGAAATAAAATAATATCTAAAAAAATATACAACTTTGATGATTTGTACGAAGTCGAGTTAAAGGAACTTTCAACTATACCTAAATAATAATTCAATCCTTGGATATTAGTCCAATCAATAGATTAATCTTAATATAAAAGCATGATAAAAAATAACAATGTAGATTGGAAATAATGAATAAATTTTTAATACTTTTAATTAGGTTTCGTAACTTCTCCAAAAGAACTAATGAAAGTTATTTATTCCATTTTTATACACCCGAAGGCTCTGACGCTTTAGAGGCGATAGATTAGTGATGAAAAAAAAGAGCATTTTTGCTGACCCGCATTTAAACCCGAAAAAATATTGAATTGATAAAAAAATTGATAGATGTATATGGATAAGAGGAATACTAAAAAAAATATAATATATTGATTTATAATCAAATAGAGATGTATAGATATGAGATGAAGTGAAAAGTTGGCTCCTCCAACAGGACTTGAACCTGTGACATACGGATTAACAGTCCGCCGTTCTACCGACTGAACTATGGAGGAACCGAAATGTAGCGCGCATATTATAGATTTAATCGCCCCATGTCAACTGTTAAATTTTTTTAACTGTATTTTTAACGCATTTATGATGATTCACGATTGTTTTGAATAAGGCTTTTTGTCTAAGTAATTGCTGAGGGTGTGAGCCAAGTTCGCCTTGCGGGATGGGTTGTTTTTGGTAGTATTTGATCCAATAAGGAATAATTTGGCCAGTCGCAGAATCTTTGAAATTCATTGGATAGCGCTGAAAATAGTCTTCACCTGATGGGTATTTAAAGGCATAAGTAATTAATTCGCTACAGTAAAATCCTTCATCTTCAGCACGGAAACTATGGTTATAGGGCAATCCTAAACACGTTTTAACTCGGGTTATTGCATTTTTGATGACTGAATCATCATAAATGGTTGCGACCAGATTATATTTAGCCCTCGCTAAAAAGTCATTAAGGGGTTGTTGAATCACGCCATGCTGTTGAGTGGCTTCTATGACGATATTATTACCAATATATAACCCAACATGGTTTATCTGTTTGATTATTTCATCCGTGTCGGCACCAGAATGCGTCACTGCGGTATTGAATTCGCTTTCTTCATTCTGGGCTTGGAAAATAATATCGCCAATTTGCATGGTTATTTGCGTGCGTGGTGGCGCCATAATGAGAACATTACGCAAGTTGCAATAATAAATTTAGCTGCATCAACACCAACGAAAGGTAAGTAGCCGACTTTTAATGCTTCGATAAGTGAAATATGCAAATATCCCATTAGATAAACGACACCAAATACAAATAAGAGTTGATGTGCACAAGCAAAGGCAATTAATCCTAAAATAAAGTGACGATCGTACCCTTTTTCGGCAGCAAAACCGGCTAAATAAGCACTAAATATATAACCATACAAATAACCTGATGACGGTGAAGCTAATGCCATAATTCCACCGCTACCGTTAGCGAATAGTGGTAATCCCATTGCACCTAAAAAGAGATATTGAAGTATGGTTAATGCACCTAGTTTACGACCTAAAAAAGCGCCAATTAACAATACGGCTAACGATTGAAGTGTGAATGGTACTGGGTAGGTGGGAATACTGATATTAGCTGCTAACCCTAGCAGTAGGGCCGCCCCTGTAGTTGCACACAGTTTGCGTTGCCAAGATGATAAGTTAAATAGTGTATTGATATAAGTTGGATAATATGTTGTGAGTTTCATTATTTTCTACCATTAAAAGATAAACAGTAGTGCAATAATAATACAAAAATTTATAATGTAAACTCTTTTGTTTCAAAAAAGTTTACATTATTCTTTAATCTATTTAAACAAATAGTGACGTTATACTAAGTAAGGGTTAGTCATTCGTTCATTACCAAAGCTCGACATCGGGCCATGACCAGGTACAAAGATAAAATCGTCGCCTAATGGAAAGAGTTTATGGGTAATTGATGAGATCAGATCTGCATGATTTCCGCGAGGAAAGTCGGTTCGTCCAATACTGCTTTTGAACAGCACATCACCCACAAAAGCAATTTTATCTTGTTTGTTAATAAATACGATATGGCCCGGAGTATGACCTGGGCAGAATAAAACATCTAAAGTGACATTTCCTACTTTTATTTGTTCACCTTCGGTTAACCAGCGATCGGGTAAAAAGCTATCAATGTGAGGAAAACCAAATTGTATGCATTGTTGTGGTAAGCCTGACAGTAAAAATTCATCTTCTTGGCTAGGGCCAATAATTTTAACGTTATAGTGTTTAGCTAATTCCACCGCTGCACCAACATGATCTAAATGACCGTGGGTAAGCAGTATTTGTTTAATATCTACATTAAGCTTTTCAACTGCTTTTTTTAGTAGTTCTGGCTCACCACCTGGGTCGATAAATGCGGCTTGATTTGTTTCATCACACCAAATAATGCTACAGTTTTCTTGAAAAGCTGTAACGGGAATGATTTGATACTGAAACATATTGTTATCTCCTTGTTGTTTAGTGCCGAGCCGTTAAATTTTGACCATCTTCTTTTGTTAATTGTGCAAAGATTATGCTTGATAGCATAGTTACCACACCCAGTATAACAAAGGATAGCTGAAATGCGTGAATAGTCGTTGTTGAGTTGCTAAATAATCTAACCAATACCGCACCAAAGCCAGTACCAAAACTGATGGCTAATTGTTGATTAACTGCCATTAAGCTATTGCCACTGCTAGTGTTTTCGCCTTGTAGGTTAGCTAAAGTTATACTATTCATTGAGGTAAATTGCATTGAGTTAACGCCACCAATACAAAATAGTAAAACACCTAATATGACTAGTGGTGTGGTTAGATTTAATAATGACAGTAAAAGAATCAATATTCCCGCTAAAATAGTATTTGCAACCAACACAAAACGATAGCCTAATCGAGCCAATAATTTGGTAATAAAAAATCGCGTAAAAATTGAAGCGATCGCCATTGGTACTAACATCATTCCGGCAAACATGGCTGAATAGCCAAATCCAACCTGTAAAAATAACGGAATAAGAAAAGGTACACCTGAAATACCTAAGCGACAAACTAAATTCCCGATAATGCCAATTTTGAATGTACGGATATTGAATAATGAGAGTGGAAACAGCGGTGCTTGTCTCTTTTGGGCGTAGCTACGATAAATAAAGAGAAATACGATGCTAATAATAGCAAGCGATAGCGGTAAATAATATTGTTGGCCTTCATTTAAACATTCAATACTCAGCGTCGCGCTGATGAAGGTAATAACAATAAAAATAAATCCAAATGCGTCAAAAGGCATGTGTTCACCTTTTAGGTTCGGCATATATTTTAAGCTGACAAGTACGCCTAAAATACCAATGGGCAAATTAATCAAAAAGACCCAATGCCAACTTACCATATCAACCAAATAACCACCTAAAACAGGTCCGAGTACCGGTCCAATTAATCCGGGAATGGTGGCAGTATTTAATGCGGATAAAAACTCATTACGTTTAAATGCCTTAATTAAAACCAAACGGGAAACGGGCACCATCATTGAGCCACCAATGCCTTGAATTACTCTTGATATATCTAAGAATATTAACGAATTAGATAGCGCACAAAGCAATGATCCTAATGTAAAGAGTGCGACCGCCATGACAAACACGTTTTTGGTACCAAATTTGTCAGATAAAAACCCACTTACCGGAATAAATAGTGCCAAGGTTAATGCGTAACAAATTACCGCTGATTGCATATTTAATGGCGATTCATTGAGATCTTTAGCCATGGTTGGCAGCGCAGTATTTAAAATCGAGGTATCAAGCGATTGCATAAAAAAAGCAAAGGCTGCAATCCAAGGTAATATTCGATAGACAAAAGGAGGTAATTCGCGATTCATTTTATTCAGCCTAATATTATTAAATTGCACGAACGATATGCTTAGCGCTAAGATTATGCTCTCTTACCTTTATGATTGGGTAAGAGAGCCCATGAATGCTATTTTATGATAATTAATTATTAGCTTTTTTCTTATCTTTAACCGGTTTGCCTTGCCAATAACCCGCCAAGAGTGAGCCAGAAATATTGTGCCAAACAGAAAATACCGCAGCTGGCAGTGCTGATAAAGCTGAAAAATAGGTGGTACCCAGTGTTGCAGCTAATGCTGAGTTTTGCATTCCCACTTCTAAAGACATGGTTCGGCAGGTCGATTCATCAAATCCAAATAAACGTCCTCCCCAATAACCACCTAACAAACCAATTCCATTATGGATGATTACGGCAAAAATGACCGTTATACCGACTTGACCAATGAGCGCATGACTACCCGCTACCACTATGCAAATAATTAATAAAATACATAACATTGAGAGTAATGGTAGGAAGCGCTCACATTTTTTTACTACTGAATATAAAAAGTGGTGAACAAATAATCCCAATAATATTGGAACAAGTACTATTTGGACAATATGCACTAACATATCCCATACTGGTACTTCAACAGTGGTGCCGACTAATAGTAGTGTAAGTAGCGGGGTGACCACGACACCAACAAGTGTTGATACTGATGAGATGGTGACCGATAAAGCCACATCACCCTTAGCCAGATAAATCATTACATTCGAGGCGGTTCCACTCGCAACACTACCAACTAAAACCATGCCAACTAATAACTCAGGTCGCATGGTAAATAATTTAGATAAGATCAATGCGGTTAGTGGCATAACAATATAATGCAGTAGGGTGCAAATTATTACCGCTTTAGGTTTGGTAACGACGCGTTTAAAATCATCAATACTTAACGTTACGCCCATGGTAAACATGACAAACATTAATAGTTGTGATGTATGAGGGCGAATTGGAAGGAATGCGTTAGGTAAAAAATAGGCGATTATTGCGCAAAGCACTGCCCATAGAGGAAATAATCGAGTAAGTGAAATAAGGGATTGCACAAATAACTGACTATAGCGTCGAGACATAAGCACCACCTTGTGGCTGAATAATTTTTTAATAATTATATGGTTAAGTTTGATTTAGTATTTCCATTTTATTGATTCTATTAAATAGCGTCAAGGTATTTGTTAGAATTGTGTCGCGTATTTCTATCGGATTTTCAGGACGTAATTGACAAAGAATCTTAAAAATATCGACAATATTTTCTGGTCGATTGATTTGTCCTTGCCGGCCACTTAACGGCATGTCAGGTGCATCGGTTTCTAACACTAAACTTTCGAGCGGTAATTTGGCGATGGTTTGACGAGTTTTATTGGCTCGCGCATAGCTTATTACGCCACCCACACCAATGTAATAGCCTAATTTAACAAATTGCATGGCTTGTTGATAACTTCCAGAAAAACCGTGGATCACGCCACGACAGGGTAAATTGGCTTGATGTAATTCATGATAGATAACATCGTGTGTTTTGCGGGAATGGACTAAAATCGGTAAATCAAACCGCTTGGCTATACTCAATTGCGCTCGGAAAAAATTAAGTTGCTGTTGCCACGCAATCGAGTTGTCATAACGATCCAAACCGATTTCGCCAATAGCGACTATTTTTTTTGAGTGAGTACTAACTTTATCTACTAATATTTCAAGGTCAGTAGGGGAGTGTTGATATATAGGATGTAGGCCAAGTGCAGCATAAAGTTCATGATACTGTCCGCTGAGTTGCAAAATTTGGCTAAAATGATCAGCACATACGGCCGGAATAATTAAACCAGTAATCTGAGCTTGGCGAATGTGGTTGATTGAATTATCTAAATCGGTAACAAAAGCAGGAAAATTGAAATGGCAATGTGTATCAATAAACATAATGCCTCCTATTCTTCGACTTGATGTAATAATACCGGTAATAAAAATCGCTGAGCAAGATGGGTTATTTGCTCAATTAATTCATTGTTCAACTCAGGGTATAATCTTGCGTAATAACTATCACATTCAGCGGAGTGAAATTGTCCACCTTGCCATGCATTTAATAATTTACTGATGGCTTTTTCACTCGGCTCAATTTCTGCTGTTTTTGGATTATATGCGGTAATTAACCAACTCCAAGCACTTTGTAATGGTAACAACATCGGTTGATTAATACCTTGTATATAACCGTCAACTAAATCAGTTAGTATTGTTAATGCTTGGTTAGCGTCAATGTGTGAAAAACGCCATTGGTTGTCTTCTCGCCCATATAATCGACTTTGGCTTTTATCTGTATTTAAAATACAATAAATTAAATGGTCAATCCATAATGATATACCATCACGGATAGAGAGATTAGTCGGTCGCCAAGTTAAAATGCCATCTTGTTGAACATGAGTTAACCATCCTTGTAATTGATAATGTTGTTTATCTATCGAAATGGTTAAATTCACCTCTGACGTTGAAAGATCGGTTCGCTCTTTAATGATTTTGTTGGCTAATGGCTGTAATAATTCACATTGTTCATCATAAATAATCTCACCAAAAGCCCCATCTGGTAATTCACCCGTCAATGTTAGGCGTTGATACAAATTATCAGTTGAGTCCTTAGTGATCATCTCATTTAGAATCTGTAAATTGAGTTGATAGCGTTTCAAGCTATCTAGGCTAAAGTTTTCGGCATCGGGTAATGTGTCATCTAAATAATTGATATAAAAATTAAAGCGTTTTTGTAAAAAGAATCGAATAGAGTGTTGATAAAATCGCTTTAGTTCATCCAAATTGATGTTATCAACAACCATATTGGTGATATCACTGATAAATGATTGGCTTTCCCCTGCTTTTAACGCTGCTGGTAACCACTCATCGGCATAACTTCTTGGCTCATTTAAGAAATTTAGCGGATTAAATGGGGTGCGGGTATGCAATGTTTTTAATTTATCTATTAGATGATTTTTTTTAGTGGAATTTTCATCCGTTGCATAATACTGCACAATATAATCCCAAAGTTCATCAACCAATACCGATGGATAACGTTCGCTATCATCTTTCATATCACGGCCAATATAACTGATATAGAGTTGATTTTGTGCCGATAAAATAGCTTCCAAAAATAGATAACGATCATCAATGCGTCGACTACGATCGCCGCGTCTTGGATTTTGAGCAATTAAATCAAAATCTAAAGGTAATGATGTTCTTGGATAGTCACCATCGTTCATACCTAATAAGCAAACCAATTTAAACGGAATAGAACGCATTGGCATCATGGTACAAAAGTTTATTTTACCAACTAAGAATCGATGCGCTAAGTGGTTTTGTTCCAATCGGGTTTGCATAGCATCATGTAAGACGGTTATCGAAATATTGTCGGTAAAATTGGCATTTAAACCACTGCTGATCAGTTTTTCCCACTCTTCTTGGATCATGAGTAAAATTGATTCGCGCGATGTATTGCTAACAAAAAAGTCAGTGATAAGCTCAATACAGCAACTTTGCCATTCAGATAACGGTTTGTCCTCACTTAAAATATTTAGCCATTTACGTACAGATTTTATAAATTCTGCTAATTGGCCAATTAATTCGGCATCTAATCCTGTAGCCCCATCATAAGGTAATATCTGTTGCCAGCCACCTTGTTCACTATTCATGGTGTAACCAAGTAGTAAGCGCTCAATACCAAATAGCCAACTGTGAGCATTTTCGAGACCAAAACGAATGCCAGACTCAATAATCCAAGTATGTAATAAAGTTAGTTGTGGCTCACTTATGGCAAATTTTTCAGCAATTGCTGGGATTTCTAGCAGGTTAAATAACTCTTCGGCAGTAAAGCGGCTTTCAGTAAAGTTTAAGATAGCAAAAAATCCTTGCACAATGGGATCGATGTTACGCGCTTTTTGATCGGAAATGGTAAATGGTAAATGACGTTGTCCTTCAGCATTACCAAATACGGATCGAATATAAGGTACATATTTATCAATATCTGAAACCATGACAATACAATCACGTAATTCCAATGTTGGATCAGCATCAAATGCCGATAATAGATAATCATAAAGTACTTCGACTTCCCGCTGTTCGCTATGACAAGCATGAAATGTTATCGATCTATCTTGGTTATCGATTTCATCTACTGGTGCTTCACGGTAGAGCTCTAAAATATCTTGCTGAATAGCATGTAATAGACAATTACGTTCATTGTCGACAAAGAGATCAATATCCTGCTTATTTTGAAACTCTTGCAATAAAAATAGGTTATCTCGTCCCAATTTTCCCCACGATGTCAGTAGTGGGTTTTGTGTATCCGATATTTCAACAATATCTCCCCAATACCATTTACAAGGGTTGTTAAACATGAGGTGAACATCTATATGTTGTCCAAGTGCGGATAATAGTGATAGATAAATTGGGGGCAAAGAGGTGATGCCAAAAATATAAATCCGCTTAGGTAAATTGTTTAATCGGGCGCGATCAAAGTCACTATCTAACATAATCTCTAACATTTGTTGATAAATGTTAGCACGATGATAGGGTTGGCTAATCGAGATCAGTTGACGCCATAATTCCGCTTGCCACTTCTCATCCGGATGGTTGTTCAATTCAGCCACTGTTTGATTGGCTTCCCATTTGGCTAGCCAGTCTGGGCGATAAACTAAATACTGGTCAAATAATTTTGCTATGCGAGTTGCTAATTGGTACTGTTTTCGTTCTTCTTTATCAATATCAAGATAATATTTGATTGTTTCAAATTCTGGCCGCTCAATAATTTTTGGCAATAGGTAATATAAACGCCAAGTCATTGATTCGACATTATAACTATTTTCAATTGGTGCCTCAGGCAGAAGGGCTTGGTATAACTGCCAAATAAATTGACTCGGAAAGGGAAAATCAACATTAGCCACAATACCAAGATCGTTAGCCAATTCAATTTGTAACCACTGCGCCATCCCTTGGCTTTGCACAATGACCATATCAGGTGTAAATACTTGCTCTAATGGGTCTCTGCGCATTAATTCGCTGACTAATGATTTGAGTAAATCGACTTGATTAGAATGATAAATAGTAAACATGGTTACATTAGTTTTAATATAATTAAATTGATTATCGCCGATTGTTATTAATAAATCCAGTTACGTATAGGTGGTGTTTTTTATATCGTAATAATTCTTATAACATCCAACTCGCTTTTGTAAAAAAAGTTGAGGAGTGGGGTTTTTGGCATTTAAAACCTCGCCTAAAAATCAATAATTGAAAAAAATCCCAATGAAATAAAATTTTTCTAGAATTAAAAATTATAATTTTTAAGGATTTGTAAAGTTGATATTTATCAATTAAAACCTAATTTCACAAAAATTTTTAGATCCTTTTCTGAAGATCTTTACAAAGATTAACGATCTAAAATGAAAAAATTATTGCGTCATATTTTT
>NZ_JAFNNH010000025.1:0-26641 GCF_026536845.1 Gilliamella sp. B3023 | reverse complement strand
GAGAGCTCAATCATTTGGTACAGCTTATTTGTCTGGGATTGTTAATACATTTAATTGGGAAAATATAGCACGTGAACAAAAAGGATTACCTAAAATTTATTGTGCAAAATCGGCATTACAATTACCTGAAGTTAATAAGTTGATGAACCAATATGCAAACTTATTTAATGGTGAACCAATCAAAAAATTTGGTGATGGGGATTTATATTTTTTTGTTAGACTTACAGTAAGATATTATCATCCATGCCCTGAAGAAAATAAATAAAGCAATACATAATAGAATCCACAAGAACCGCTTAATTGCGGTTTTTTTGTACCTATTTTTTTTGAAACATCGCAAACCCAATTCAACTTTTAATTAATCATAATTACCCCTGACTTGTAAAATCGATATCTACAAGTCGAATAAATTTAAATCATTTTTCAATCAATCATAATGCCAACACACGGCAATTCACAATAACAAGAGCCACTTAGGAATGAGTTTTAGAGGGCGCCAGATGGTTTCAATGATGATGGATGGATTAACGCAACAGAAGCAGCATCAAGATTTGGTAAACGTCCAAATGACTGGTTAATTCTTCCTGATACAGTTAATTATATCAATGCGTTAGAATCTACATACCAGAAAATCCCGTATGTAAAAACTAGCCGAGCTAGAAAAGATCGTGGTGGTACTTGGATTCACCCTAAATTAGTGGTTAGGTTTGCACGTTGGTTATCTGTTGATTTTGAGATATGGTGTGATGAGCAAATTAATAAGCTTATTCGTTCTCAGGTTGTTACTTATACAGATGAGCAAGTATTAGCAATACTAACTCATAGTCAACCGCAAACATGGGAAAAGCGATTCCAACAACCTTTTTATCAAGCATTATCAAAAATGACTAACTTGCCATTCAATAATCACATTGGCGGTTGTCCATCATTATTTGGACTGATAACTCAAAAGTGGGTTTATGGTGTCGTACTACCTGAAAAGGTTTATCAAAGTATCAAAGAGCGCACCAAGAAAGGCGAAAAAATTCATCAATTTTTAAAACCAGATGCACTAAAAGCAGTTGAAAATCAGCTAATAGCAATAACGACAATCGCTAAAGGTTGCGTTGACTATAAAGACTTTGAAGCAAGATGCTCGACAATATTTAATACACAAGGGCAGATGAAGTTTATTCTGGCTGCATAGAGGAAAACATATGACAAAGCTCACAGACAAACAGGAGCTGTTTTGTCGTGAGTATCTAATCGATTTGAACGCGACACAAGCAGCTATAAGAGCCGGATATAAGGAAACCACGGCACAAGAACAGGGTAGCAGGTTGTTATCAAATGTTATGGTGCAAAGTTATATACTGGAATTAAAACAACAACGAAATGAACGCAATAAAATAAATGCTGATTATGTTCTAAAGCGACTTACTGAAATCGACCAGATGGATGTAGTAGATATTCTTAATGATAACGGTGACTTATTGCCAATTAAAGAGTGGCCGAAAGTTTGGCGTACAACTCTATCAGGTTTAGATATAGCTATCATGGGAAGTGGTGATACTGAAGCCATCATGAAAAAAATCAAGTGGCCGGATAAAGTCAAAAATCTTGAATTGCTCGGTAAGCATGTTGATGTACAGGCGTTTAAAGAAAAAACAGAAACCACAGTTAACGTAGTAGATGAAGTGTCAGCTTTGATGCAGGAGATATCTAATGAGGTAAATTAAATGTCAAAATCAAAACAACAGCTTGAGAAGCTTAAGAAAAACCTTAAGGATAGATTTTGGCGTTTAAATAATCTTTATTATATAACCAACAAAGTAGGTAAAAAAACAAAGTTTAAAATGACACCTGAGCAGTTAGAATATTTTGAGGGTATGCATACTCGAAATATTATTCTAAAAGCACGTCAATTGGGTTTTACCACTGAAGTATGCATTATCCAATTAGATGCAGCATTATTCCAGTCTGACAAGTGCGCTTTGATAGCTCATAATCTTGAAGATGCAAAACGATTATTTAGAGAAAAAGTAAAATATGCTTATGACAACCTCCCAACAATAATAAAACAAGCTAATCCTGCTAAAAATGATGCTGCACGAGAATTGGTTTTTAGTAATGGTGGTTCACTCTATGTTAACACTTCATTTCGTGGTGGTACGCTTCGCTATCTACACATATCTGAGTTCGGTAAAATATGTGCTAAATTCCCAGAGAAAGCAAAAGAGATAGTGACAGGGGCATTTGAAGCCGTCGCTACAGATTGTTTTATTACAATAGAAAGCACGGCCGAAGGTAAAAGTGGTTATTTTTATGATTACTGCAATGAAGCTGAAAAAGCATTATTACAAGGTAAATTATTATCTGCATTAGACTGGAAATTCTTTTTCTTCTCCTGGTGGAAGAATCCACTGTATGCAATAGAGCCTGTTGAACAATTACCAACTCGTTTAAATAATTATTTCAGCGAATTAGAAGTAGAACATAAGATTAAGTTAACCGAACAACAAAAAGCTTGGTATCACGCTAAAGAGAAAACGCTTGGCGATGATATGAAGCGTGAATATCCTTCTATTCCAAGTGAAGCCTTTGAGCAATCAATCGAAGGTGCTTACTATGCAAGGCAATTCAGAGAGCTATACAAAGAAAAGCGCATCACCACGCTACCTGATAATAATCATCTCGACGTTTACACATATTGG
Organism: Gilliamella sp. B3023; assembly: GCF_026536845.1. Taxonomy (NCBI): domain Bacteria; kingdom Pseudomonadati; phylum Pseudomonadota; class Gammaproteobacteria; order Orbales; family Orbaceae; genus Gilliamella; species Gilliamella sp. B3023. Next base: position 23,948 of record NZ_JAFNNH010000025.1, on the reverse strand, counting down.
GATTTAGGTGTTGGTGATTCAACAGCTTTATGGTTTGTACGGATGGTTGGTGATGAATATCACGTTATCGACTACTACGAAAATAGTGGTGAGGGCTTAAGGCATTATATGAAAGTGCTTAAAGATAAAGGGCAAAATCTTGGTTATGAGTACGCTGAGCACTGGGCACCACATGATATTGATAATCGAGAACTATCGGGTGACGGTAAGAGCCGTAAACAAGTAGCGAAAGAAGGCTATGAAATTGACGGTGAGAAATACAGCATTAATTTTAAAGTTGTTCCTAAGTTAAGTGTTGATGATGGCATCGAATCTGTCCGTGAAATCCTCCCACTTTGTGCATTTGATTCAAGTAAATGTGAACAAGGTATTGCCCATTTAGAAGCCTACCGTAAAGCTTGGGATGATAAAAATGGGTGTTGGAGAGATAAACCTCTTCACGACCACACATCACATGGTGCAGATGCATTTAGATATTTTGCTGTAGCTAATAAAAATAAACGTAACCGCGCTGCAGGATTATTTATGAGGTAACAATGAATTATTCAACATTAACAGATGAGCAACTATTGCAGTCTGCACAACTGGCAATTAATAACAGTCAAGATATAGTTAGACAACGCCTATCTTTTACCTCTCAAGGGGTAATAAAAAATACTAAACGAGCATTTATAGAACGTGAGTTTGGTTATCCTGAAGATTTAACATTTAGCGATTTTTATAAGCTTTATAAAAGGGTTGGCGCTGCTCGTGGGTTTGTTGACCGACTTATTGATATTTCGTGGGTTGATTATCCTAAATTCATTGATGGTGATATTCGGGAGCAAGATACTAAGTTAACCCCTTGGGAGCAAACGGTCACTGATTTATTTAACGACAAACTTTGGACATCTATTGTTGAAGCGGATAAACGAGGTATCGTTGGGCGATATTCAGCGTTAATTATTCAATTAAGAGACAACAGAACATGGGATCAACCAGTTGATACAGCAGTAACAAATCGATTACAACCACAAGATGCCATTGTTAGATTAATTCCGGCTTGGGAAGAACAATTAAAGCCGATTGAATGGAATAGTGATGAGACTGACGAAAATTATGGCCAAGTCACTATGTACCAATTTAATGAAACATCAGTTGATAGCAAATCCACCAAACCAAGAATATCTCGCAGAATACATCCCGATAGAGTTTTGATATTAAATGAAACATCGGTAATTAACTCAATTGATGACGGCTTTTCGCAATTAGAAGTTGGATATAACGATCTACTAGACATGATGAAGTATTCGGGCGGTGGTGCTGAGGGATTCCTTAAAAATTCAAGTAGACCTGTACATGTTAACTATGATCCTGATACCGACATGAGCGAATTAGAAAGAGAACTCAGAAAAAGGGGGCATGAAAGTATAGCTGATGCAATGAATAATCAAATATCTCTCTTAAATTCTGGAACTGATAGTGCGCTAATTACATCGGGCGCAACTGCTAATGTTTTATCTGTTACACCTGCAGACCCTAGTCCTGGATGGACTGTATCAACAAATAGTTATGCAGCATCAGTATTAATGCCATTTACTATAATATTCGGACAACAAACAGGACGATTAGCCTCAGATGAAGACAAGAAAGATTACGCCAAAAGAGGTATAGCAAGACGCAATGGATTTTTAACCAAGCTAATTAAAGAGTTTGTTAATCAATTAATTCGGTTGAAAGTTATTGAGCCACTTGTTAACGGAACACTCACTCTCAAATGGTCAGATTTATTAGCACCAAGCCAAGCTGAGCGAATCGATATCATGATTAAGATGTCCGACGTTAATGTCAAAGCACAACAATCTATGGGCATCCCCGTATTTACTCCTAACGAAATTCGTGAAGCTGGCGGTTATGAGCCCGATCCCGATTTAGAGGACATCGATATTGAAGAAGCCCAAGATAATAAAACCGATTCCGAAGAATCCGATATTACCGAGAAGTAAAAATAATCCTACGCTCACCAACAAACAAATTCTCCAAATGCGTAGCGAAATACAAAAACGCTACAAAACGATCAAACAATCAGTTATTGAGTACATCGAATTAAGCTTAGGCTATTATGCTAAAGAGCCAACTAAAACAGCAATATTTATCGATAACAACCTATATGTCGTAAATGCCAGTGTTAATTACACGGTTGATGGCAATCAGCTCGCTAGGGTGTTAACTCGCATTCAAGAAATTGTTGATGAAAACCTGATTAATGGCGGTATTGAGAAGTTTTGGGCTGGTAAGCTGGTTGCTGATATGTATCAAATGGGTACTAATCGGACATTTCAAAACTTATCTATACAATCACCATTGTATTCACAAGCTACATCATTAGAATCCCTGTTATTTAGTGATGCTTACATTCGTCGAATAGGACTTGCCTATACAGCAACATTTAACGACTGGAAAGGACTTGCTGATAATCTAAAGAGCGATTTGGGCTCCGTTTTAAGTAGCGCCGTGGCAAGAGGAGTTAACCCACGAGAAACCGCCGATATTATCAGTAAGCGCATTGATATCTCACATAGTAAAGCTAAAGCCATAGCGCAAACTGAGCAAGTAGGCGCGCTTCGTCAGGCTACATGGGATGAAACTAAACGTACTCAAGAAGATTTAGGACTAAAAACAGGCTTATTACACATGTCTGCATTAAAGCCTAATTCGAGAGCCACTCATGTTGCTAGGCACGGGAAAATCTATACTGTTGAACAGGTAGAGGAATGGTACGAAGAGAATGGTAACAGATTCAATTGTTATTGTGCTCAAATAACAGTATTGCTTAATGAAAAAGGCGAGCCATACAACCAATCTAGCATCGACAGATTATTAAAAGAAGCCGACGAATGGGAAGATCAATATAAACCGAAACGGCAGGCATTAACGGAAGTAGAAGAGCTTAATGACTGGTCAAGAAAGAATATTACTGAAATATCTAATATACCTAATGATATTGACACTAAAGAACTGGCGCCATGCTTAAAATTGGTATCAGAAATTCAGGAACGTTTCGATTTACCACAGTTTAGATATGCAGGGTCAATAAATGGGGATGTTCATTACTATGGTGAGCCAAATAAAAACATGCTGGCAGCATTTGCCCCAAACACCAACGCCCTAATTATTACAACAGGCAGTGTAGATAAAAAAGAATTGCTGTTGGTTGATTTATATAGTAAAACATTAGGATTCAAGAGCGAGTCGTTAAATTCCGTTATTAATCTTAAGAATCAGCGATTAACTAATATAATTAATGAAATGGATTATGTTGCGTGGAACGCTGTACCAACACCTAGAGGGGTTTATGCTCACGAAATGGGGCATGCGTTGCATAACAAACATCGGGTGGCAATTGATAATATTATTTCTAAAGCATGGGATCAAGGATGGCAATATGCGATTAGCAAATATGCGCAAGATAAGAAAAACGAATTGATAGCAGAATCCTTTTCACTTTACATTGAAAATCGCAATGAAGCTAAAAAGCGACTATATCCAGAATTATTTAAATTTTTTGAATCTTTAGATAAAGGCACCAAATGGAAAAAATTAAAAAGTTAATAGAGCAAGCCTCTAAGCTTGTTAATATGAAGCCGCTTCCTGATGATGCTGAGGAGCAGCTAAACGAAATAATCGAACAGGCAGATAGTGATGTAGAAAAGTCTATGTTATCTAGTTATGCCGAATCTCTATTTGTTGAAAGACATTCATAATCAAATCTCTTAAACCGCTTCGGCGGTTTTTTTATATTTAAAATCCACACGAGGTAAAGCATGACACTTAAAAGTGTGAATGTTTTATCTGTCGTTAATAGTAAATCCAAAATATCAACACAAATCATCGACGGTAAAGAGCACATTGTTATCAATGATGTGGTTCCAATCGTGGATGATATTGTCATGAATGGAATTTTCTATCCGGCAGATGAAATTAACAAATCTTACATGACACTGAATGACAATTTAATGCCATTAGACCATCCACGAATAAATAATGAGCATGTTTCTGCATTAAACCCACAAGCCATTAATAATTTTTATATTGGTGCGTGGGGTAGAAATGTTCGCAAATCTAACGACAGAGTGCTTATGGATGCATATATCGATAGGAAATTTGCAGAAAGCACAGAAAAAGGGCGAATGCTTGTAAATCGCCTTGATGACATGATGAATGGTAAAAACACCACGCCAATTCATGTGTCAACAGGGTTAACTTATACGCCCGACAATCAATCAGGCTCATCAAAAGGCAAACGCTACAAGTCAATTGCTCGAAATATGAAATTCGACCATGTCGCTATATTACCCGATAAACAAGGTGCAGCCACACCAGATGATGGTGTTGGCATCTTTGTTAACTCGGATGGTGAAAAATCGCCAATTGAAAATGTAAGTCTTATTGATTGTTCAGACGATTCAATAAGCAACGTAATTAGTAAAACTATTAAAGAAGTTTTAAGCGTATTTAAATTTAATCAAAAAGAGGAAGAAGACTTAATGAAAGAAAAAATCTTACTAGCTCTAAATGCTGCCGGTATTAAAACCGATGGCTTATCCGATGAGCAACTGTTAAAGGTTTATAACGAGCAAACAACCAAGGAAGCGATTGAAAAAAAGAAAGCTTCTGAGGAAGAAGAAAAGAAAAAAGCCGAACAGGAGAAGAAAAACGCAACGAATGCCGAAGATGCACCAGCATGGGCAAAGTCATTAATGAACAAGGTTACAAATCTGGAATTAGCAGTGAATGCAAACACAGAAAAAGAACTCTCTGTTAAACGAGAAGCCGTAAAAGCTAAGTTCAACATGACGCAAACCGCAGTAAATGCGCTATCTAGTGAACCACTTGATGCTTTATATGCACAGTGCGTTAAAACAGCGCCTATTAGTGGTGGCTTCGCCAATAATTCAGATAATTCACTATTAAACATGGAGGCTCCAGAGTAATGATTCGATTTAAAACAGTGATTGGTGGTCCTGCACGCAAAAACGACCCACAATCGATTGACTTAAAAACAGGTGAAGCGATTGCTCCGTGTTCACTAGTTGCCGTTATCAACAACAAGCTAGTTAAACATCCAACGGCAGGTGAGCATACTCAACCACTAGTTATCACTAATGACTATTTAGGTGGTCATGATATCCGTTCGGATGTCCCCGCTGATACAACTGGTATAGCAATCATCTGTGAAGATGATGTTACTTACCATGTTTTAGTGAAAGCTGGTGAGACTTTAAAGGTTGGCGATAAATTAACTTCTAACGGTGACGGTACATTGAAAAAAGCAAGTGGTACTGATGCTGTGCTGTTCTATGCATTTGAAACCTATACCGTTGGTACAACTGCTGAACAAGTCCGAGTTCGTAAAGCTTAAGGAGTAATAATGAAGAACGAAAAAATTATTTTTAACAAGAAATTGATTACCAATTCAGCTCAAGTTGCTCAGGCTTGGAATCAATTAAAAGCAAGTCGTCAAATCTTTAACAATGCTCAAAAACAGATGAGTGAAATGCATGGCAATGCTATTGAAGTTAATCAGGCTGCAATTTTAACTCAAGATTACTGGCGTGAAGTAGATAACGTGACTACCCGTGTTATTCGTGATGATGAGGGTGCTCCGTTACTTGATGATTTATTGTCTTTAGGTACACCAATTTCAATTGGAAAGACTGCTGCGTTATATCGTGTTTCAAGTGATGCTGGCTATGTTAATCGCTCTATGTCGGGGCAAGAGCCAGAAACATTAGATAAAGTTGTTTATGACCATTACGGTGATCCAGTTCCAATCTTTAAAACTGGTTATGCTCGTGAATGGCGTGAATGGTTAGGTCTGCAAACTGAGAATATTGACGCCATGTCAGATGACCAAGAGGCAGCAACCGCAGCGCTCCGTCGAAATATGGCGCAGTATATTTTAACTGGTGACGACAAAATCAAAGTGCAAAATTATGAGGGCAAGGGTATCACTAATCACCCACATACCAACCAAGTTGATTTAAGCGCATCAGGTTTCAATATTGACTTAACTTCAATGGCAACCAGCAATGACGATATTATTAATTTCTTCACAAAAGATTTTAACGTTGTTCTAGATGCCAACCTAGTTGCAGAAAAATTAAAATTCTATATTTCACCTGAAATCGAGCGCCGATTAAATGTGCCTTATTCAAATTCACAAGGATTTAAAGAAGGAACATTGAAAGACTACATCTTACGCTATTGCGTTTACATTGATTCATTCACCAAAACATTTGAACTAAAAGGCAACCATTTCATTAGTTATGTTCATAATGCTCAGTACATCAAAACTCGTATTGCTGCACCAATTGGCTCATTCATGAAACAACGAGTCAATCCACATGATAACTATCAAACTCTTGTTTGGTCTGCGTTTGGTTTGCAAATTAAACGAGACTTTAACGGTAAAAGTAAAGTCTTTAACGCAAGGGGTTAATGATGAAGTTAAGAGTTACACATCGTGGCTGTTACGGTCGCATTGATAGTGAGATTGCAGAGCTTCCGATTGGTCATGAGTTTGTTTCCCAAGAAATACCTATTGCTTTTGAAGGGCGAGTTATTGTATTGGAACAACAAACGACAGAACCAGAAGATAAAAAGAAAAAAGGTAAATAATTATGACGGTACAGGTAACAGCGGAAAATGTTAATCAAATGTTATCAGAGCTTGGTTATTCTGTACCGAGCTTAGTTATTGACGCAATTCTTAAAAAAGTAAATGCAATTAGTGATTGTTTGGTAGCGCGTGACTATTCAGAAGCAGACCAGCTTTTAATATTGATTTACTCAGCTTGTTTACTTGCTCAAATGCAAGGAGCCAGAAAAATAGCCTCACAATCAGCACCAAGTGGTGCATCAAGGTCCTTTAAGTATGATGACGAGGGCTTTAAATCCATGTACTCATTGCTAAAAAATCTTGATGTCCACGGCTGTACGGATTGTTTAGGTATTTCTCGTTCGAATAAGCCATTATTTTTAGTTGTGGGAGGTCACAATGAGTAATACAGCAAATTGGAGCTATACAAACATTGCAACCGTATATCCTCACATTGGATACGACGGGGAGAATAATGTTGATACTTATGGAACGCCTTATTTAATTAAATGCACATGGAAAGACGAAGCGCCAAATGTATCTGGTGCTTTTGTAGATTCATTAGGTGTTGAACGTGTTAGAAAAACTTCATTTTACACTGAAAATAATAAAATTAAGCAAGGTGATTTTATTGTAAAAGGCGATAAAACTTCATTATCGCTAGAAGCCTCAAACGCTGAAAAAGTAGAGTTTGTTCTTGAATATGATATGAGTGCTTTTGGTGAAATACCTGATTACGAGGTAGTTACATAATGACCGTTAAGGGCGTTTCAAAAGTGAATAAAAATATTCACAGGATAACTAATGATATTGCCAATATTAGAACTCAAAGGGTTATCCAGCAAGTTATGATTGTTGGTATGTCTTTTGTAGCTCCAATCACACCTAGAGATACTTCAACGCTAATTAATTCGCAGTATAGAGAACTAAAGCCAGTACCAAAAGGTTGGATTGGTCGAGTTGGCTATACTGCAAATTATGCTGCATTTGTTAACAATGCCAAAGGTACAGCAAAAGGTAAGCGTACAGGTAAAAAATCACAAGGCGATTATTGGTCTCCTAATGCAGAGCCTCATTTTGTTGAAAAGGGTTTTGAAAGAGACGGACAGCAGGCTATTGAACAAGTCATTAAAGATGGTTACAAAATATGATTTCAAACACATATCAGTCAATTAAAGATTGGTTAGTTTCTCATAATTTAATTGGTGATTATATTTTCCAATTTAGAAAGTGGGTTGAAGTTAAAAATACCCAATCTAAGCGATACATAGTTGTCATGCCTGCTGGCGGAGGTAATGCTAATGAAGCGGTAACAAAAGATTATTTTAGAATCGTTATTGTTTCAGCTATCAATGATTCCAACATTGTGGCTGTAAATGATAAAGCCGATGAAATCAGACAGTCAATGCTAGATGATTACGAAATGAATGATGTTATTTCAATGAACCCGATTAGCGGAATAACACAGTCAAACACAGAAGAAGGGCGGTTTGTTTTCGAGTTTACCGCTCAAATGATTATATCAAGATAAAGAGGTTAAAATGGCTAAAAGTAATGCAGGAACAGGGCGAAAGATTGCCGTCTATTATGTTATAGGTAATCCAGATACAAAACCTAATGATGCGGACTATAAACGGTTAGGGATGATTAGAGGAAAATCACGAGGTGTTAACTGGAATACAATTGATACTACGGCAGATACATCCGAAGATGGTACAACAGAATCAATGGTCACAACTAAAGAAAAAACAGTATCTTTTGATGGTATCTCACGTGGAGATGATATTCAAAATCAAAGTGTATTGTTAGATCACATTGAAAGCCCGACACAAGATACTGACGGACAACCTTATGCATGGATTAAAATTGTTAATCCAATCATTAATCGAGTAATTGAGGGGTGCTATTTATTATCTTCATTAACGGAAGAATATCCTTATGATGACGTCTGCACTTGGTCTATCGAAGGAACAAGCGCTAACAATGTAACAAGAACAGCTATTCCAACTAACCAAACCCCAAAAAAATCATAATATGAAACCAGTAATAACAGATATCGGGCAATTTGCTATACATATCAATGATGCAATATTTATCTTTACTCCTTCCTTTTTGAATATGACAAAAATAGGAACACCAAGTGAAATAGTTAAAACTTTTTCTATTATTTTGGGTGCTGAAGATAGTGTTTCGGAGCAATTGTTTATTGATTTAGTTGATAAGGTTTTAACTGCGTGCTGTGAGTCAGATTGCTCTGTTATTACTGGGTATTTAGAAGGTAATGAAAATAAATTAGTTACTGTAGATGGATTAACAATTCATGACAGAGTCATTTTGGCACAACATCTTTTGAAACATGGCTTAATTGGTGAGTCTCAGCTTAAGAAAAAAAGTGATAATGCTGATTATAGCGATGAATTTCATGCTAAGAAGTTCGTATACATGGCGGTTGCTCATTTGGGGATGAGTGAGGTTGACGCATGGAATATGTCGATGACGGCATTTCAAGAAGCAATGGAAGCTAAATTTCCGACAAATGATAAAGAAATTATCTCTCAAGATGACTATGATTCAGCGATGGCTTATGCTGATTCAGTTGTGGGATTAAATAGCTAGCGAAAACGACGAAAAGAAAGACTTGCTAAAGCAAATAAACATCCAAAAAACCATTGATTTTGAGTTAAAAATTACGATTTTTAACATATTGATTTATAACATTAAATTAATTACCCTAACTATAGGAGAAGAGTGTTCATCATAAATGGGTGAAATTAAAACTTTAAAAATGAGTTTAAGCCGATTTTTTAAACAAACCCTAGTAGATGCTAAACACTACTAACTAATAATCATTAAACCCGCCAAGTGTGGGTTTTTTTATGCCCATCATCCAACCAACCAACACAAGTTTAACCCTCACATGAATAGCACGACGGTGTGAAAGTGAAAAGCTGCCTACCTTCAGTGGATCACTTTCATGTGAGATTTTTTTTGAAAGGTAAAAGGAGATATTCAATGAACAATTTAAAAAAATTAGAAGTTCCATTCTGTAATACAACAATTCAAGCGGTGGAACATAACGGTGAGCTTTATGTATCAATGCGGCCGATCTGTAAGAATATCGGCTTACAGTGGGGGTCACAATATAATCGTATTATGCGAGATGAAGTGATGAAAACAGCCGTCTTCATTATGAAGACAACTGCTAGTGATGGTAAGAAATATGAACATGTATTTTTACCACTATCAATGCTAAATGGTTGGTTGTTTGGCGTTAGTACCAAGAAAATAAAACCTGAGTTAAAAGACAAGCTAATTAAATATAAACGTGAATGCTATAACGTTCTTTACCAATATTGGACTAAAGAGCGATTTGAATTCATGAAGGAAATAAATAGACTGCTTTTTGAATTTCAATATGAAAAAGAGGGAGCAAGTCAAGCTGGAAGAATATTATCAAATTGGAAACGTATTAAACCTAATATAGAAAATAAACTTAATTCATTAATGAATCAATCACAACTCCAGCTAACCGTATAAACCACCTTTCGGTGGTTTTTATTGCCAAAAATTTAAGAGGTTCACATGTCATTTGAAGCAGGCAGTATTTCATACACAATTGATGCCAAAACTGGTGCTTTATTAACAGCGGATAAACAAGTATCTAGTTTTAACAAAAGAGCGCAAGAGGGGTTTGAGCGGACAGCAGCGTCAATGAGCAAACTAACAAGCGTTGCTAAAGCTGTATCTGCTGCTTTAGTTTCCAGCCAAATTATTTCTTATGCTCAGAGCTGGAATGAGCTAGAAGATCGTATTCAAAATACTGGCGCAACAGCATCGCAAACTAAAGACATTTTAGATCAGCTACTAGTAACATCTGATAGAAACGGTCGTACTATTGAAGAAACCTCAGAGTTATATATTCGTTTGTCGAATTCAATGGGTGAGCTGGGTTATAGCACACAAAGCACAATATCTTATATTGGCTCAATGTCAGACTTATTAACAATCAATAAAACTAGTGCAATAGGTGCTGAATCAGCTATAAATGCACTCACTAAAGCCCAAATGAGAGGTAAGCTCGCTGGGGTTGAGGCAATGACGGTATTTAGTAATATGCCAAGTGTTTTAGGAACATTGACTAATTATCTAAAGAAAAATGCTAAATCAACTGCTGATGCTGAGAAGATTACTGAACAATATGTTAAACAATTAGCTAGTGACGGCAAATTATCTATACAAACATTTACTGATGCGCTGATAGACTCTAATGTTGAACTAGATGCACTTGCCGATAACATGCGAAATACCGTAACTGACGGTATTAATCGTGTGACTAACAATCTAAAAAAATACTTTGGTGAATTAAATAACTCCACAGGTGCGACTAAATTACTCGTAGATTCACTTATTCTCATGTCTCAGCATGTCGATATCTTGATGACTGGTGTTGGTGCTTTAGCAGCAATTTATGCGGGTAAATATATTACATCATTAGCTAGTGCTACTAAGCAGAGTGCTGAAAAAGTCATTAATGATATAAGGCTGGCTCAAGCTGAAAAAGCAGCAGCGCAAGCAGCGTTACAACAAGCTCAAGCTGAAGTTGCTCACTTAAGAGCGGTTCAGCAGTCACTAGCTGCCCAATTAAAATTAGCGCAAACAGAAACAACTAGAAACGCAATTAGAAAGCAGTTAAAAGCCAATACAGACGCCCTAACTGCAGCTACAAATCAGCAAACAGCAGCGCAAGCAAGACTTGATACAGCGATGAAAGCAACATCTTTTGCTGCGAATGGTTTGCGTTCAGCGATGGCTTTATTGGGTGGTCCAGCTGGTCTACTATTACTTACCGCTGGAGCATTGGTAACATGGTCGAGTAAAGCGGCAGAAGCTAAACAAAAAGCTTTAGAATTAACCGATGAAGTAGCAGCGTTAGCAGAAAAATATAAAGGTTTATCTAAAGTACAAAGAGAAGCGTTTGCTATAGATTTAAAGAAACGAATTCATGAACAGAATAAGGCGATTGAAGAGCAAGACAGGAAAATTACTAATTTAAAAAATAAGATTAAAGCAGGATATGGAAAAGGCAGGAATGAACAAGAAAGGGTTGCAATTCTTAACAAACAAATAGAAGCAGAAGAAAAGCTCAAAGCCGTGATAATTGAGGGTCGCAATAAATTAGTTGATCTTACGGACGAGGTTATAATAAAAAATCATGAAATGGCTGATTCTACAGATGAAGCTGCGAAGTCTGGAGAAAATTTAGCAAAAAGCTGGGATGAGGCGTCTCAAAAAGAAATTAATAAAAAATTAGCGAGTTTATCAAAAGAGCTTGATATTGCGACGTTAAAAGCAGGGGAAAACAGCGAAGCGGCTTTTATTTTAGACGGTCTTTATTCCGTGCTAGGTGATAGCGCTAATGAATATCGAGAAGATTTAAAACTGCTCGCACTCGGTCAAACAGAATTTACTAAGCTCACTAAAGATCAAGCCGCTGCATTACAACCTTTGGTGATGCTTTTAAAATCTTTATCAGCAGAAAACGACAAGATTAAAGCTAATCAAAAAAGCTCAAGAGGCACAACACGAACTTACTCAGAAGAAATAAAAAAACTTAAAAATCAATTAGAAGTAGCTAAGTTAGAAGCTAAAGGCATGACTGTTGAGGCAAAAGCTTTAGCAATAAGCCAGCAAATCGGTACTAAAGCGACAGCAGCACAAACAGAAGAACTTAAACGATTAATTCAAGAACAAGAAAACTTGCAAAAATCACAATCTGGTGAAAATTTTGCAAAACAAGAAATCTACAATAAAAAATCACCTTTAGAACAAATAGATATTGATGAGCAGGAAAAACTAAATAAGTTAAACGAATGGCGAGCAACAGGACTTGCCAACGAACAAACTTATCAAGATGCTTTAACTGCAATAACTAAAGATGCTGTAGATAAAAGAAAGAAACTTGAAGACGAAGCCGCAGAAGCTAAACTAAAATCTACTAGCGCTATATTGCAATCATCTGCAGATTTATTCGGCGGAATGTCTGATATGCTGGGCGCTTTTGCTGGTGAATCAAGTTCAGCATATAAAGCACTTTTTGCTATTAGCAAAGGGTTTGCGATAGCTGACGCTATGCTTAATTTAAATTCCGCAATTATGAAAGCAATGAACGATCCGACGGCGGTTACAACATCAGCAAAAATGGCAAATATGGCTGCTGTAGCAAGCGCTGGCGGGCAGGTTTTATCAACACTCAAAGGACTTACCTACGGAGGTGGCCGACTTCGAGGTGGTGGTGTTGATGTTGGTAAAGCCTATAGAGTTAATGAAAGTGGAGAACCTGAACTGTTTGTAGCACATGGAAAACAATACATGATTCCAAATAAAAATGGTGAGGTTATTCCATCTAATAAATTAAGCGGTTCAGCTGGTAGAACTATCATTAATAATATTACGCAAAACATTTCGTTTGGAGAAAATCAAGATAATACAACAGCAGCTAATGAAACAGCTAGAATGTTGAAGCAAGCGATAAAAAGCGTAATGCAGGAGGAACAACGCCCTGGAGGGATGTTAAATCGTCGTTGATTTAATGGGTGAATTTTCATACCATTACTTAAAATTTAAGGAGATGGTATGAAAAAGATTGTATTGCTTGGGTTGATTGGATTTATTTTAACTGGCTGTGGTGATGACAAGGTTACTAAAGAGTATCTTGTAGGCGATTGGCGGTGTAATTGGGAATCATTTGAAAGAATGGATAGTGGTCGTGAAGAAAGTTATGGTGATGCTGTAGATAAAAGTGAATACATTCGAACGTATAAAATAATGGATGGCAAATTATATCATATTTATGATGGAGATAAGCAAGAGCTTTACGATGTTGACAAAATTAATAGTAATCCAACGCATGAAATTTTAAATGATGACAGTACGTTTACTGGTCAACAAAAGCTTGAAAAAATAAGCAATGATCAATATAGATATGTAATTGCATCAGAATTTAAAAAAAATTCAAATACGACAAATGTAATAGATATCAGAAGCAAAGAAGTAACAACTTGCACTAGAATAAAATAACCATTGACTAAGGTTATTTATGAGGAATGTATGAAAAGAATTATATTAATCAGCCTAGTTAGCCTTATTTTAACTGGTTGTGGTGATGATAAGGTCACTAAAGAGTATCTCGTCGGTGATTGGCGTTGCAAAGATAATCAGTATCAAAGGCACAACGTAGGAGTTAATGAAGACTTGGGCGATCCTGTATCCTCAATTGAGGACACTACAACATTCAGAATAATTAATAATGAACTTTATCAAATAAGCAAAGATAGAGGAAATATTCTTATTGACCTAAGTAAAGCGGATTTATCCAAAGATGAAATATCTGATACTTATAAAACTCATATTGTGAATACCATAAAGGCAATTGATAAAGACACATTTAAAACAGTACTAATAACAGAAATAAAGAATATTAACAATGACACCAACATTATTGATCTTAGAACGAAACTAGAAACTGTCTGCACAAGAATAAAATAGGTATCAATTATGTGGTTATTATACGGTATTGCAATATTTGGTGTAGTTATAATGGTGCTTTATTATGGATTACTTTTTTTTCAACAACAGCAAATAAAAAAGTTGGTTAATCCAGATAAATACGAGTCTTCTAATCGTTCATTGGAAGCTAGCGTTTCAGAGAATAAATATGCTGGAATGAAGCATGTTAGTGATGTTGGTGATTTGCATGAGGATGAATTGCTTGGATACAAGAATATTCGTAGCGATCATGTGGTTACGTATAAGAAGTCAGAAGGTTCAAAAGATTATAAAAACCTCGAAAATTCTTTTGATAACAATTTAAATCATAAAATAATGAGCCGTAAAAATGCAGAGGATGATTGGTTAGACTGGGTTGACGATGATTGTATTGTAGAACAAAAGAGAGCAGGAAAGAAAAAAGCCAGATTAAGCAAAAGAGAATGGCTTGAACCATTAAAAAAACTTCCAGATCAAGTTATCATTGATATGCATTTTAAAATTTTATCTTTAATAAAGAAACATTATAAGCTGAGAGCACAGGGTAAAAATTTGGATATCGCAATTGATTTCTGTGAACAAGGCATTACTCTGTCAAGGCTTGTTATAGAAGCAATGAAAAGAAAGCACGCCGAAATATCCTCTATCGCGGAACAGTATACGGGAAAGCGTGATAAGTTTTTTTATCCCAGCAACCCAGCATATTCTCAGTATGCTGTAATTTTAAAAAGGCAGAAGAACTTTGATAAATTAGCTGTTATAAATGCTAAAAAAGAGGCTGAGGGGTGGGGTAAAGGTGATGATTATTGAGTTAAATAACTATTCACTACCAAAGCAATTCAAACCCTCTAAGAGGGTTTTTTAATATCTAAAATAAGGGTTACGGTTATTTTTTATTTTGGGAATGAAGTATATCATTTGCAAATGATAAGTATGAGCGTAATAATTTACTTCTATATTCATTTGTTTTCTCATCAAGCATTTTTAAAATTTCTAGCGCACCTTTATATTCTATTGGGTGTTCATTTTTTGAATCCATTGAAACAAATGATAAAGAGTTTATTAATTTCTCAGAATTACTATCTAATAATTTTTTGGATATATGGTCATCAAGAGCAGCAATAATTTCGTTGTTCATTGATCTGCCATTTTTTTTAGCTAACTCAGCAATTTTATCTCGCATTCCTTCAGGGAATCTTACAGTAAACTTATCCTGCAATTGGCTTGGGAATTTCTTTTCCATGATAAAGTCTCAAAAAATTTTTGAATATATAATAATGTCAACTTGACATTATTGTAAATAGTGTTAAATTAACACTAGTGGCAAATAGCCACCGCAAAAAGGAGAGAAGATGCAAAAAGAGAAATTTATAAAATTCACTTTTAGAATACGTGAAGATGTTCATAGTGAAGCAAAGGCAAGAGCTGAAAAAGAGGGAATATCTTTAAATTCAGCTTTACATCAAATGGTTGTAAGAGAACTGGAAAATAACAAAAGGAGAGAAACAAATGTCTAAAAAAGCAAAAACCCCAAGTGCTGCAACACTTGAGGTCTCAATAATTAATCCCACTAGAAAAGGAACTAATATATTGAAAAATGATACATCTTTAGTTAATAAAAGTCAATTGACAATGTCTAGCCGTGAGATAGCAGAGTTGACAAATAAACGTCATCCAGATGTAAAACGTGATATTAAAAATATGTTAGAACAGTTAGAAATAGGTGTGAGCAATTTTGCTCATACCTATAAAGATGTTCAAAATAAACAACAAACAGAGTATTTACTCCCCAAAAAATACATTGAATGTTTATTAACTGGCTACAGCGTTCCTTTGAGAATGAAAGTTATTGATCGTATGCACGAACTAGAAGAAGCAATAGCTTGGTCAACAGACAGAAAACCAACAGTTTTACCAAAACACATTGGCTTAGCTGAATATAGAAAAGCCAGAGCAATATCAATGGCAACTAAATCAGCAGAAGTTATTTGTAATCGATTCAATAATCTTAGCAAGCCATCTCAGCAAGTTATCTTTGCAAAAATGGTTAATAGTTCAGTAAATGAAGAATTAATCCCTATGCCAATTTTGGAAAACAAAACATTTTCGGCTAGCGATGTGGGTAATATGCTTAATATATCCTCAAACATGATTGGTCGTATAGCTAATAGGCTCAACTTAAAAACAGGTGAATATGGAATTTTCGTACTCGATAAATCTCGCTCATCTGATAAACAAGTTGAAACTTTTAGATATAACGAAAAAGCAATAGATGTGATTAAAACTCATCTAATTAATAAAGAAATTGCTTAACTAATTATTATAAGCCCTCTATAAAAAGGGGGCTACTTGAGGATGTAGATATGTCAAACACAAAATTAGAAACAATCCAGTTTCACAGCCAACAATTAATCGTTCTTAATTATCAAAATAAACCGTACGTAGCAATGAAACCAGTTTGTGAAAATATTGGTTTGGATTGGGCTGCTCAACTTAAAAGAATCAAGCGCCATCAAGTGTTAAGAGCAGGTATGGTCATCATGACCACACCTTCAAAACAAGGTTTACAAGAGTACGTTTGCTTACCAATTTCAATGATCAACGGTTGGCTTTTTGGTATTGAAACTAGTCGGGTGAAACCAGAAATTAGAGCTACATTAGAACAATATCAGCTTGAATGTTTTGATGTTCTTTATAGTCACTTTATGCCAAAAGTAGCACAACAATACCCTAATACAATCTCACTCGAACAACAACAGCAAATCAAGCAAGCGGTAAATGAACGTTCATTTAGAACAGGCGAACATTATCAAGCGATTTATACCAAGCTTTATGAGCAATTCAAAATACCTCGTTATCAAGATTTGCCTGCCTCTAAATTTGATGAGGCGATTAAGTGGTTAGGTGGTGTGCATTCTCGAAGCGGATTATCTGATGAAGATTGGTATGATTTAGCGTGGTTATATAAAGCCGCTGAAAGAATGCGATATCAAATAGAATTAATAGAGCCTGCATTGAGAGTGATTGATTCAGGTTTTAGAGGGGCTTTCTATTCAATGGCTCGTGAATATAAGCGGACTTTAAATGATGCTAGAATAATCATTAATAGAGAAACAGCGCATATACAACCTAAAGGGATAGCTGATAATTGGCATAGAGTTTTGCCAGTTATAAAAAATAGTTAATTCTAAATTGTTATATAGATTTGGGTGCAAGCATTTTTTATTTAATCATGCTTGCATTTTTATTTATATAGTTTATTATGCAAGCATGTTTAATAACGAGATGCTTGCATGAATAATAAATTAAATAAAGAAGATACAAAAGAAAACAACAAAGTAACGGGTAAGTCTGCTGGTGGTTTGGCAAGGAGTCAAAAACTAACGCCAGAGCAACGTAAGGAAATTGCTAAAAAAGCTGCGATTTCTAGATGGGGTAAAAAACCTTTAAAAGCAATTCGTAGAGGAAATTTTAAAGAAGATTTTGGCATTGATGTTGATTGTTATGTTCTTGATAACGAAATCAGTACGGCTGTTATCAGTCAAAGAGGTATGGCGGAAGCGCTTGGTTTAGCTGGTGGTGGAGGAACAGCTTTTATTCGATTCACTAGTGGTGCAACTATTGGTAAATATATTGGTCCTGAGCTTGAGAAAAAAATTAAAAATCCTATTGTTTTTCAAAGCTCTACAACTAAAAGTTCAGGTCCGGAAGTCACTGTATATGGATATGATGTTACAATTTTAATTGATGTTTGTGAGGCAATTTTAAGCGCTGAAAGAAACGGTGAATTAAAAGTTAATCAAAAACATGTGGCCGATCAAGCTAAAGTATTATTATCCGCATCAGCAAAATCAGGAATACAAGAATTAGTTTATAAACTAGCTGGTTTCGACTCAACTAAAGAACAATTTGTTCAGGCATTCAAGAGATTTGTTGTTGAAGAAGCTAAAAAGTATGAAAAAGAATTTCCTGTTGAGTTATATGTAGAATGGGCTAGGATTTACAATTTAACCATTCCTTCAAGAGGTTGGCCTTGGGAGTTTAAAACTTTAACAATAAATCACATTTATACACCACTTGCAAAAAGTAACGGTAAAATTCTAGAATTATTGAGAATAACAAAATCAAAGGGTGGTGACAGAAAAGATAAACTATTCCAATTTTTGAATGATGTTGGGACTCGAGCATTAAGAATGCAACTTGGTCGAGTTCTAGAAATGGCTGAATCCTCCAAAAATAGAAAAGAGTATGAACAAAAAGTTATTGAACGATTTGGGGGGCAGGCTGAATTAGATATAGTCCAAGAAGAGTAGTATCTTTTTTTAAAATTAATACCCAAAATTATCAACAACCCGCCAAGTGCGGGTTTCTTTTATTCTTTGTTAACAAATTTTGTCATATTATGAAGTCATTAGCGAAGAGTTAAAAATCTAAAAGTTCAGGCTTAATATGTAGTGCTTCAGCAATTTTAATCCGCGTTGTTTTTCTTAACTTTTGGCTTTTTTCATATTGAGAATATGCTGACTGGCTAATACCGATTCTATTTGCCACTTCAACTTGAGATAAATTCAAATATTCACGCCACGCCTGAGCTGGCGAATAGGTATTATCAAAAACCATGTTAACGACATCGCTTAGAATACCTGTTTCAATATCGATTGTTTTATTCATTATTATTTTTATGATTAACATCAATATATGCATTATATAAGTTTAGGTAAAAATATAAATAATTAAAATTGATAACCACAGTTGACATTTCGGGGTGTGTAAGATATAATTGTTTTAAATCAAAACAGGAATAAAGCATGATTACTGTAAGTTACACACCACAAATGGAAAAATGGCTGAAGTCGCTTAAAGATAAAACTGCAGCAGCTAAAATTAAAGTTCGAATTCGTCGTATGCAGGAAGGTAATTTTGGTGACGTTAAACCCGTCGGCAGCGGTGTATCAGAAATGCGCATTCACTGTGGAAAAGGGTACAGGGTTTATTTCGCTAACCGTAATAATGAAATTGTTATTTTATTGTGTGGTGGTGACAAGGATACACAACAAACAGATATCAAAATTGCTAAAGAATTAGCAAATAAATGGGGTTAATTATGACTACAAAACTAAAAACTTTTGATGTGGTTGATTTTTTAAATACTGATGAAGAGATGCAAGAATATTTAAATGCCGCAATAGAAGAAGGAGACCCTAAATTTTTATTTATTGCACTTGGGGATATAGCTAGAGCTAAAAACATCAGTCAGCTTTCACGTGATACAGGTATAAGCCGTGAGGGTATTTATAAAGCGTTATCAGGTGAGGGGAATCCTACTTTTAATACAATTTTTAAAATTGTTCAAGCATTAGGATTGCAAATGCAGTTTTCCTCACAAAAACATGCTGATTATTGCTAACTGAGCATGGAAAATCTAATGTAAATATACAAAATAAAATCAAACCAAACCTAAAGCTCGCAATTGCGGGCTTTTTTTATGTCTGGAGAAAATATGGAAACATTCCACTGGAGACCGCAAAACAGTTCTACTACGTCAGTTTCACCAAGGGTGAAGGTGATTAAGTTCGGTGACGGTTATGAGCAGCGCTTTTGTGACGGCATTAATAATGACTTGCGCTCATATAGTGTTTCGTTTGTTGGTTTAGTTGAAAATATTGATTTAATCGAAAATTTTTTGACTAGATATAACGCAGTTAAATCGTTTTTATGGAAAGAACCTAACACTCACAAAACAATAAAGGTTGTGTGTCGTTCTTGGACATCAACGGTAAATGGCGCAGCTAAAACGGTTTCAGCAACATTTGAGGAGGTGGTTGCATGATACCAAAAAAAATGCTACTTGATATGACCAAAATTGCACAAGATGCGATTATTGATTTATACGAGGTCGATTTAACGAAGATTGTCGGTAATAAAACAATATTTCGCTTTCATAATGGATTAAATGAGCTTAGGCGACCTGTAACATGGCAAGGTAATATTTATGAGCCATACCCTATCAAAGTTGAGGGGTTCCAGAAAAATGGGCAAGGAACCAGTAACAGACCAACAATGAGCGTCAGTAATGCAATGGGATTTATTACGGGCTTAATTGCTGATTTTGACGGCTTACTTGGCGCAATTGTCACACGCCATGAAGTACCAATTAAATACTTAGATGCCGTTAATTTCGAGAACGGTAATCAATATGCTGACCCGTTTTGCGAAATCATCTCAAATTATGTCATTGAACAAGTTAAACAACAAAACGCCATGGTTGTTACGTTTGAATTAGCGTTACCGTGTGAGTCAGACGGGGCATTAATTCCTGCTCGTGTGATTATTGCGAACACTTGCAGTTGGATATATCGCTCGTCAGAGTGCGGTTATACTGGTGGGTCTGTGGCTGATGAATTTGATAACCCCACAAACGATATTACGAAAGATAAATGTAGCCGTTGCCTAAATGGTTGTAAGCTTCGTTTTGGTCAACACGGCATTCTTCCATTCGGCGGTTTTCCAACTGCCGCAAAACTCTCTTAATTAATTATGAAAACACAAATACTAAATCATGCAAATTCTTGCGGTGAGGATGAGTGTTGCGGATTTGTTATTGATGATAAAATTTATCTTCCTTGTAACAATACCTCACCCACACCAACAGAGACATTTGAAATTTCGCCAGATGACTGGATAAAGGCTGAACGGAAAGGAAAGATAACCGCTGTAGTTCACTCTCACCCTGACGGTTTTCCGATACTCAGCGAGGCAGACCAATTTTACCAACAACAAACCGAAATTGATTGGTGGTTGGTCTGTAATAACGAAATCTATAAATTTAGATATATCAAACCATTAATTGGTCGGGAATTTGATCACGGTCAAACCGATTGTTTAACGTTAGTTCGTGATGCGTACATGCTGGCAGGTATTAATTTACCGGACTACGAGCGACAGGATAACTGGTGGCGCAACGGGTTAAATATGTATCTGGATTTGTTACCTCAAAACGGTTTTGAACGAGCTGATGAGCCACAGGCAGGAGATATTATCCTCGTTTGCCTCGGCTCGTCAGTGCCTAATCATGCAGCCATATATATCGGTAATCAATTTATCTTACATCATTGTCCAAACCGTCTCTCTAAACGAGATTTATATGACGGATTTTGGCTTAAGTACACACATTCAGTTTGGAGACATAAACAATGGCAATCGTCAAATTTCACGGCAATCTTAAACAATATGGCGATAAATTCAATATGAGCGTAGAAACAGCAGCGGAAGCGATGAACGGCTTGTATTGTCAAATTAAAGGCTTGAAAAAGCAAATCATGGACGGCTATTTCCGAGTACGAATTAACGGCGTAGATATGAGCGAGGACAATTTACAGTTTGGTCTGCATAGCCGAATACCACAAGATGCTGTTATTCATATTGTACCTAAAACAGAGGGCGCAAAAGGTGGGGCATTCAGCTTTATAGCTGGTGCGGTGATGTTCGTTGTTGGGGCAATCTTTTATTGGACGCCAATGGGGTATCCGTTAATGGCAGCGGGGCTTGGATTAATGATTGGAGGTGTAGCCATGATGTTAACCAAGCTACCCAAAACAGACAAATCGGCAGATGGCGGCACTAATAAAAACACCTATTTTTCTAATCTGGACAACACGATAGCGCAGGGCGCACCTGTTCCCCCTTGTTTCGGTAAAATAAAAATCGGCTCTAAAGTGCTTTCACAGGGGCTTGAAATTTTTGATGACACAGTAGATTCAGATAAACCATCGTTTCCCTCACCAGGACAAGATGGTAACAATATTGCAATTAAGGAGCCAGTATAAATGGGTAAAGGTTCAGGAAAAGCAAAAACGCCAAAAGAAGCGCAGGATAACCTAAAATCGCATCAGCAACTGAGTATTATTGATTTGCTGTGTGAGGGGCAGATAGAGGGTCCAGTAAACGGACTACAAAGCATATTTTTAAATGATACACCAATTCAAGCCCCAGATGGTTCATATAATTTCAAAGGTGTTGAAGTTGAATGGACAGCCGGCACCCAGTCACAAGCGCCACTTGAGGGCTTTTCAGCAACTGAAAATGAAGTGCCTGTTAATTTGGAGGTGAAAGCAACAACGCCGATTGTGAGAACCATTACCGACCCAAATATCGATAGAGTACGTGTCACGGTTGGTGTGCAGTCGTTAAGCTCAACAGATAAAAAAGGCAACATCAACCGCACATCAGTATCAATGGAAATCCAAATCGGCGTGGGCAGTATTTGGAAAACGGTAAAAACGGTAGATTTAATCGATAAAAAAACACGCTCACAGTATTTAACCTCGGTTATTTTAGATGATTTACCACCCAAGCCGTTTAACATTCGAGTTGTGCGCAAGACTCCAGATAGTACATCATCACTGTTAGTTAATAATACGCTATGGAGTTCATACACTGAAATCTATGATACTAAATTTTCATATCCGAATACGGCTGTTGTTGGCTTGAAGTTTGATTCATCGCAGTTCAGTGGCGTACCGCGTCGAAATTATCTTATTAAAGGGATGATAATTAAAGTGCCAGACAATTACGACCCAGAAACGAGAGAGTATAAAGGTTTTTGGTCGGGAGGGTTCAAGCTGGCTTGGACCGATAATCCTGCGTGGGTGTTTTATGATATCTTGACTAATTCACGTTATGGGTTAGGTGCTAGGCTGGGTCAATTTGGCGTTGATAAATTTGCACTATACACAATTGCTCAATACTGCGACCAATTAGTGGATGATGGCTTTGGCGGTAAAGAGCCAAGATTTACCTGTAATTGCTACATCACAGAGCAACGACAAGCGTATGACGTCATTCATGATTTATGTTCAATATTTCGGGCGATGCCTATTTGGGATGGCACGCAATATACAGCTATAATGGATAGACCGAGTGACCCAGTTGCTATTTATTCAAATGCCAATATCGTAGATGGGCAGTTCAATTACACCTCAGCAGCGCAAAAATCACGTCATACTGCTGTCCATGTGCGTTATATTGACCCTAATAACAATTGGGAACCAACAACTGAATATGTTGCTGATGATGAGTTAATCAAGCGCTTTGGGTTGAATGTGGCGCAAATTGATGCGTTCGGCTGCACATCTCGAGGGCAAGCGCACAGGATTGGTAAATGGTTAATTCAAACTGAAAAATTAGAGACACAAACTGTCACATTCAGCGTGGGGCGAGAAGGCATTCGTCACTTCCCAGGCGACATTATTGGTATTGCTGATAATGATTTTGCAGGTACCACAATCGGTGGGCGAATTTTAGAAACAAATGGTAGCACCATTACGCTAGATCGTGATATTGACATTAAAAATATAAAAAATGCATATATAAGTGTCACGGATACAAATATACAGCTACAAAAAGTCAAAATCCAAGCTCAGGTTCAACCTAATCAAATTGTTTTGGAGAATAGTGTTAGTGTCGATGAGTATTCTGTCTGGGGCTTATATGACAATAATATCAAACCTCGATTATTTAAAGCATTAACGATTGCTGAAAATGATGACGGGACTTATTCTATTACTGCGTTACAACACGAGCCCAAGAAAGAAGAAATTGTTGATAATGGCGCTAAATTTGAAGTAGAAAACGGTAGTATTTTTGGTTGGTCAATTCCGCCCGTTGAGCAGTTACAAACTGAAATTATACCCGAATCCGACCTATATCAAGCTCGTTTGTCATGGTCAACACCAAGAACGATTCAAAATCTGAAATTCGAAGTA
>NZ_JAFNNH010000024.1:0-28785 GCF_026536845.1 Gilliamella sp. B3023 | reverse complement strand
AATCCTTAACGGTTCAGCATCTATTATTTTTACAATCATGGCAGGCAAATAAATATCCTGCTATGGTAGATAGTGCGTTTATACAGGCGTTGAAGAATTATTTTAGTGAATTGCATTAATAGCAGAGCACACTGTGCCTGATGGCGCTATCGGATTTATTAAATCCGCTGATAGAAAAAAGGCTATACATAAGGTCAGCATTTTTTACGCAGAGCTTGATGTCGAAACTAAACCATCCGCCCCAACTAGGGCGGATTTTTTTAGGCGTAGGGATTCTTTTGCCTTGCTATATCGCTAGAATTTCATACTGGCGCTAATGATAGCGTGGAATTTAGCAGCTGGTATCGATTCGTAAGCTGTGGTGTAGTTTCTGTTTAAGATATTATTGAGGTCTAACCCAATATGGTACTGGCGATTAGCGCCAAATGAGGTTGTGGTTGATAAGTTTAATGTTGACCATCCGCTGTAGTGATAAACAGATGAATCACCGCGTTTTGTTGCGTTGGTGGCAAATCGCATAAATAGGTCTGAATCAATATCAAATTTATCAAAATAAGCTGTATGTTTTATCCCTGCACTTCCTGTAAAGCGTGGGTTGCCGGTGTCACGAGTGCTGTAAGTATCTGTCTCGATTTTACGGCTTAGGTAATTCCCTTTTAGATAAGGATTCACCGGAAGGTCTAGGTATTCAACACTTAATTCTAAGCCATGGGTTTTGGCTTTGTTGGCATTGATATAGTAAGCATTAGTACTTCCCAATGCGCCATTACATATCGACGAACCATTACAGTTCATTTGGGTGATGTAATCTTTAGCATCTGAGAAGTAGATAGCTCCATCAACTAGTAATTTGTTATTGTTATAGCGTAAACCAATTTCGTAGTTATTGGATTTTTCAGCTTTTAGATTAGAGTTTCCATAACTAGTTTGTCCACCCGCTGAAGTGACCGCATAAAGATGAGAAAGGGTAGGGTAAACATATCCTTGAGCAAAAGAGGCTCTTAATTGAGTATTTTCAATTCCAGAGTAAGTTACTCCTGACGATACAACAAAATTGTTATCATGAGTTTTCTTTTTTCTATCGATACTGTTGCTAGATGTTGTTGGACCCCTAACTGGAATTATGTTAATGGTCGTATTACCTTTTTTTAGTTTTGATTCGACCCAATATTGGCGGGCACCAAGATTCCAAGAGATATCATCGGTTATTGCCCAATCATTTTGTCCAAATAGCGCAATACTAGATTGTTGCCATTTGTTAGTTGAGTCTTTGTGTTGTGTATTTCTTCTTACTCTTGATATCATGACATTGTGTGAATCTTGGTCTACATTGTCTTGTTGATACTGTATACCAGTAATCAGTTGCATATCTTTATGTGGCTGCATATCTGATTGGAATGTCATACCATAGGTTTTTTGTTCGTCATTGGTTGCAGTGTTGTTCGTTAATGGCAGCATAACAATATGGTTTCTAAATTGACGATTTATTTTTTGGGAGTAAGCATCATAATGAAGTTTCTTTAAGAAATCGCCTTCAACATCATAATCATAGAAAAATCCAACTTTTTCTCGTTTCAGTTCCGGTATTTTTACCCAAAATTCTTTAAGTGCTGGTTGTTTTTTATTTTCGTCCGTATAGGTTTTGGTATTCAGTTTATAACGATCTAATGATATACCAAATTTGTGTTTATCAAGGTTGAGTCCAAACCATGAGCTTATGCTGTTATTATCAAAGTCGGTATCATGCAGTTTGCCTTGATACGCTTTGCGATCATTATTTTCAGAGTAGGTTCCACTGATTCGGTAATCAAATATTTCATCAATCGTGCCGTTTACCGTGCCCATTTCGGTAAAGCCATTGGTCGATTGGTTATAGATTAATTTGGCATCTCCGGTTAGTGGTTTTCCATCTTTACTTCCTTTACGGGTTATAAAGTTAACGACGCCACCAATCGCTTGCGAGCCATATAATACTGAGTGAGGCCCTTTAATCACTTCGATGCGTTCAACTGATTCCATGTCGATTAATACACCCGCACTTGAACCGTGTCCAGAACGGTGATAAGTCACTTCTTGACCATCAATTAACATTAAAATACGCGAAGGAGCTTCACCACGAATCATGATTTGTTTGCGTCCTGCTAGTGCGTTATCGGTAATTTCAACGCCTGGAATATCACGCAGCGCTTCAACCACAGAATCGCCATTGAGTTTTTCAATCTCGTCACGGTTGACTGCATTAACAGATACTGAGCTATCCCATACTGTCTTTTCATTCCGATCAGCGGTAACGATAATGGTATCTTGTGGATTGCCTTTTTTTTCTTCTGCATAACTATCTGCACAAAAACAGATAGTTAATATTGCAATATAATGTAATTTTGGGGTCATAAAACTTCTCTTTAGTCTCTTTTGTATAACGTTGTATTGATATAAAACGCAAATGATAATCATTATTATTATTGATGTAAATAATTAAATTAATTCGAATTGTATTAATTGCGAGGATAAGTGTGGATTTTTTAACTTTGTCACATTTTTAATAACAAAATCACGCAAATTGCCGATTTTTTATTTGTGATTATCGATAACAAATTTTACAATAACCACTCAATATATAAGTTAGGTTATGCAAAATGTCTATTGCTGTTGTAGAAGTTAATCGTAAGTCAATTTTACACAATGTTGAATTTTTTAAACAAAAATCTCCAAACTGTACTTTAATGGCAGTGGTTAAAGCGAATGCTTATGGCCATGGCATGGAAGGGGTTGCTCAGTTGTTGGATGGTAAAGTTGATTGTTTTGGTGTTGCACGAGTTTCAGAAGCAATAGCTTTGCGTCAAGTTGGTATTCGTGGTCCTATCGTGCTTTTGGAAGGTTTTTTTCCGCATGATGATATTAACGATTTGCTTGATTTTAATTTGCAACCAGTTATCCATTCAAGTTGGCAAATCGATGTTTTAAATACGATCCCTTTTGCAAATGAGATCACAGTTTGGTTTAAGATTGACACCGGTATGCACCGTTTAGGTTTTCATTTTGATGAAGCAATAAACGAGTTTCATCGTTTAGCTAGCTGTAAAGCTGTTCGCCAGCCGATCAATATTATTAGCCATTTTAGTAGTGCAGATGAGTTAGGTTCATCACAAACCAATACGCAAATAGCACGTTTTAATGAATTTGCTCGTTCGGTTAATGGCTGTCAACAATCGATTGCAGCATCAGGTGGTTTGCTTGCTTGGCCTGATTCTCATCTTGATATGATTCGAGTTGGTATTGCGTTATATGGGGTTTCGCCATTTTCTGATGCGGTCGCTGATTTACAACCCGCTATGACGCTCAAATCTGAATTAATCGCAGTACGTAAGCATGAAAAAGGACAATCAGTTGGTTATGGTCAAACTTGGACAAGTGAAAGTGACACTGTACTAGGGGTTGTGGCGATGGGATATGGTGATGGTTATCCGCGCGATATTCCAGAAAATACACCCGTGAGTATTAATGGTCGCTTGGTACCGATTGTTGGTCGTGTTTCTATGGATATGATTGTGGTCAATTTAGGACAACACTGCCAGGATAAACCCGGCGACGAAGTCATTTTTTGGGGCAAGGAGTTGCCGGTTGAACAAATCGCTAAGCACACGGGAATGAGTGCTTATGAGTTATTAACGCGCTTAACTTCACGCGCAAAAATTCGTTATAAAGACTAGGTTATGATTAAAAAATTTATTTTGTATACGTTACTGACGGTAGTTTTACTCGTCGGAGGTTCATTAGCTATTGGTTATTATTATTTACAACAATTTTCTAAGCAACATATGAATGTCACGGCTGATAATCAGATGTTTGTGTTGAAAAAAGGCACTTCTTTGCATCAATTAGTTGAGCAAGTTAAGGAGAGTGATTTAATGCAACAAGCGTATTTGTTGCCTTATTTGTATAAACTCAATCCCTCTTTAAGTTCGATTAAAGCGGGAACTTATCAATTACATCCTCATATGACTGTTGATGAGTTTTTAAAATTGTTGGTGTCGGGTAAAGAGAGCAGTTTTTTTGTGCAATTTGTTGAAGGTAAGCGTGCTAAGGATTGGTTAAATGTGCTTAGTAATACGCCTTATATCAAGCAAACATTGACCGGTAAGTCACATGATGAGATTGCGAAGATATTGGGCATTGATGATGGAAAATTGGAAGGTTGGTTATCACCAGATACATATCAATATACCGCAGATAGTTTAGATATTAATATTCTTAAGCGCGCCCATTTGACTATGAAAAACAATCTACAAAAAGTGTGGGATAATCGCGATAAAGATCTACCTTATAAAACACCTTATGAGTTGCTGATTATTGCCTCGATTATTGAGAAAGAAACAGGCATAAGCTCTGAACGTGCTAATGTTGCTTCAGTTTTTGTTAATCGTTTAAAAGCAAATATGAAGTTGCAAACCGATCCCACCATTATTTATGGGTTAGGGGATAATTATACGGGTACGATTAGGCGTGTTGATTTGACTGATACCAATAATCCTTATAATACTTATGTGATTGAGGGGCTACCACCAACACCAATTGCTATGCCAAGTTTAGCATCACTTGAAGCAGCAGCACATCCAGCTAAAACGAATTATCTATTCTTTGTTGCTAATGGTACTGGTGGTCATACATTTAGTAGCAATTATAGTAATCATCAACAAGCGGTTAATGAATACCGCAGAATGAACAATTAATTTTTCAATTTTACAGCCACGGTTGTGGCTGTCTCTCTTTTCGATTATTCGTTTGTTGACCGAGTGGTGGTTAATTCATCAAGTTGTTTAATTAGCGCTAATAAATTATCTACCTCTATTTCTTGCTGTTTGAATGCCTCTTCAAAATATGGGTGAAGAGCAAATTTTGGTATTTCGCTGTTAGCATCGATTAACGCCTGTATGCGCGGAATAAAGATCCACTGTAACCATTCATGCGGTTGCATGGTGTCGAGTGCAAATGGCTGCTCACTTAAAAAAGCTTCTGCCTCCGGGGGGGAGGGTTGCCATAAGTTAAGGTTTTGCAGTTCATCTTTAATTAGGTTCAGTTGTATTGAAATTGTTTTCATATTAATCAGTGTTTGATAATAATTCCAATCAAAATAAGGACCAGGATCGGTTTTGCGATCTGGGGCGATGTCACTATGTCCAGTTATATTTTCGATTGGGTAGGTTTGTTGTAATAGTATGGTAACGTTGGCGAGTTGCTGGTATTGTGCTTCGGTAAAGTTGTCGGTATCACATCCTTCCATTTCTATGCCAATTGAGAAGTCGTTGCAGTTTTCTTTACCTTCAAATACTGATTTACCTGCGTGCCAAGCACGTTTATTAAATGGCACAAATTGAATAATTTCGCCATCGCGTCTTATAAATAGGTGACTTGATACTTGTAATTTATAGATATTGGCAAAATAAGGGTGCTGATTCGGATCGAGCTTACCAGTAAAAAGTTGTTCAACATAAGGCCCGCCATATTGGTTCGGTGGCAGGCTGATATTATGAATAACTAATAATGTGATGGGGTCAGTGCGATCATTATAATACGGCGATTTGACCTGTTTGATATTGCTTATCCAACCATCAACTATTTTTAACACTTTTAAGGTCATTATGGCTCCAATAGTGTGTATTGCGATCTTGTTCACAACTTTGATTAATACAATGTTGATTGTGGTAATCAATTTGTATTTTAACTTCCAGATCTTTTATCTGATTATTATTTCATTTTTTCAGTTTGCTATAAAGTCACTCTATCTATCATTTGATTAATCTTTAGAGGAATTTATGTACAAGCAGTCTGGATTTACTTTATTTGAGTTAATGATCGCCATTGTGGTAGTCGCCATTTTAACAGCTATCGGTTTGCCAGCCTATCAAAGTTATGTCAAAAAGGCCGCTTTAACCGATATGCTTCAATCAATGACAGCCTATAAAACAGCGATTGAAATTTGTGCTATTGAGCAGGGCGCATTAAATAAATGTAATGCTGGAGCAAATGGTGTGCCCACGACAAGATCGACTAACTATGTTACTTCGATCAATGTTACTAATGGCGTGATTACTATTGTCGGTAAGAGCGCGTTATCTAGCTTAACCACAACTTTAACACCTAAGTTGAACTCATCGTTAGGCAATTTAGATTGGTCACGTACCTGTGTCACCAATCCTGTTGATAACAGTTTAAAAACGGCTTGTGAAGATATTTTTAAATTTCAATAAATTATGATGCAAGAAAATCAATTGGTTGAAAGTCTCGATAAGCTATTATTATCAGCATTGGATAAGCGAGCATCTGATATTCATTTCGAGCCTTATCAAAAATACTATCGAATACGCATGAGAATTGATGGCGTTTTGCAAAATAGGCTAATGCCACCACTTAGCCTTGCTAAGCAGATCACCGCCCGATTAAAAATTATGGCTAATTTAAATATTGCTGAACACCGCTTACCGCAAGATGGTCAATTGGTAATTAATAACTATGCAATGCGAATTGCTACCTTGCCGGTGATCAACGGTGAAAAGATTGTATTGCGGGTTATGGATAATCATGAATCTGAGCTAACCATTAATGATTTAGGATTAACCGAACAAGATCTTCTCACACTTAAACAGATTTTAGATTATCCGCAAGGGTTGATTTTGGTTACTGGCCCAACCGGCAGTGGTAAAACTATGACTTTATATAGTGCGTTAAAGCATCTAAATAAAGCTGAATGTAATATTTGTAGTGTTGAAGATCCGATCGAAATTCCTTTAGAAGGTATTAATCAAACCGCGATTAATCATAAAGCCGGCCTAACTTTTTCGGTGATATTACGCGCTTTATTGCGCCAAGATCCAGACGTGATGATGATTGGCGAAATTCGTGACCATGAAACTGCCGAAATTGCCATTCAAGCAGCTCAAACAGGCCATTTAGTATTATCCACTTTGCATACTAATTCGAGTGTTGAAGCAATAGTTCGGTTAAATCAAATGGGCATCAAAAATTATCTTTTATCGTCCAGTTTGAAATTGGTTATCGCTCAACGCTTGGTGAGAAAGCTTTGCCAACATTGCAAAGTCGTTGCTAGTGAACTAACCCTAATTGATAATCAACCTTCACCACACTTTATCGCCATGGGGTGTGACAAGTGTGTAGGTGGTTATTTAGGACGAATAGGTGTATATGAACTGTTAATGGTGACCCCAGAAGTGCAACAACAGATTATAACTAATCAACCAATCTCACCCCAAAATAGAGCCACATTACTACAAGCTGGCTTTAAGTTAGTACAACAAGGTATCACTACTTTGGCTGAATTAAATCGGGTTTTAGGTGAAGTAGTCATAGGGTGATAGTGTATGAAGCGGATCTATTTTTGGTATGACATTAATTTTCATCAAAATAAGATTATTGCCACATCAAAGCAAGATGTGAAAAGACAGCTTTTATTGCAAGGGCAAATCGCGATTAAAATTCGTGCCGGAAATATTATTACTAAAAAAAGTTTTCATCCGAGCGATCTGCTAATTATCACAAAACAGTTAGCCACTATGTTAAAGGCTGGATTATCGATTGTTGATAGTTTGAGATTACTTCTTGATGATCAGCCTAAACCTCAATGGCAGTATTTGTTATCAGACATTAGTCAGCAAATCGCCAAAGGTGAATCACTGTCATCTGTTTTAAAGCAATATCATTCGGTATTTCCTGCGCTTTATTGTGAAATTATTGCTATTGGTGAATTAACCGGACAACTCGATCACAGTTTTGAACAACTAACCGCGCATCTTGAAAAATCATTGCAATTACAAAGACAGATTAGAAAGGCAATGCGTTATCCGCTTTTTTTATTGTCAGTGTCAGTAGTGGTTATTATCGTGATGATGTTTATTGTATTACCAAAATTCGCCGACATTTATCAAAGTTTTGATGCTCAATTACCTTATTTTACCCAGCTAGTGATTGATATTGCGAATAAGGTTCAGCAAAATGGTGTACTCATATTATTAGTGCCGTCGCTGGGTTACTTTTTATTCCAGCGTTTTTTTAAAGTCCGCTATCAACTCACGATTGATCGGCAAAAATTAGCATTGCCGTTATTGGGGCAAGTGATTCAATCACAGTGCTTAATGCAGATTTTCCACACATTAGCGATCACTCAGCAAGCAGGTATTCCATTACTAACAGGACTTAGTGCTTCGGCAAATACTACAGGAAATAGTTATTATCGTGACATTATTAATAAAATAATTAACGGTATTGAACAAGGTAATGCTTTTAGTCAAATGCTATCGTCCTATTTTCCTAAACTTTGTGTACAGCTAGTTCATGCTGGCGAAGAGTCAGGCTCATTAGATGTTATGCTTAATAACTTGTCTCTCTATTATCAACAACAAAATCAAACCTTAACCGATAATTTAGTCAAAGCATTTGAGCCGATTTTGATGCTATTTTTAGCATTGATAATTGGAGGATTAGTGATTTCGATGTATTTACCCGTATTTCAAATGGGAGATGTGATTCATTAATGGCTGTCGTAGTTTTTTGTGTTGGACTTGCGGTCGGTAGTTTTTTGCAAGTTGCTTATTGGCGATATACGCCTTCCCAATCTTTGTTTGATTATTTGGTCGCTATCACTTTTCCTCGTTCTTCGTGCCCACATTGTCAACACTCACTTTCAGCTTGGCAGTTAATTCCAGTGCTATCATGGTTATTATTAAAAAGGCGATGTTATTTTTGTCAGCAAAAGATCGCTTTTTGCTATCCAATTTTTGAGTTGGCTGTAGCGGGATTATTTTTACTAATATATTTGAACAAAGATCTCAATTTTCAAAGTATATTATTAATGCTACTTGCGAGCTATTTTTTGCTTTTAGCACTGATTGATTTTCGCTATTTTTTACTGCCTGATTTTTTTACACAACCGTTGATGTGGGCTGGGTTGATGATGGCTTATTTTGATCTAAATTCGTTAACCATCAGCGACGCCTTAACGGGGGTTTTTTGTGGTTATTTAATGCTTAAATTACCTGCTGTCTGTTATTTTTGCCTAACAAAACGAGCCGGTTTAGGTGGTGGGGATATTAAGCTTGTCGCGGCTTTGGGTGCTTGGCTACCTTATCAATTAATTCCATTATTGTTAATTATGGCATCATTGTCAGGCATACTTTTTTTTATTTTGGCAAAATATAAGCAAACTATGCATGACATGATCGCCTTTGGTCCTTTTCTGTTGCTATCTGGTTATTTAATCATTTTCAGTTTGTGATCTTGATTGTTTTTTAATTACTATCTATTTCGCTATTCACCTAAATCTACCGCTCTACTTTGCTTATAACTAAAAAAGATAACGATAAAAGAATTAGTTATTTTTACTTTATTCAAATTAAGATTATAGTGCGAATAAAGCCTTTTCAGATTTATAGCTAAATGTAAGGAATAATCAATGACTAGTACTACCGCGAAAAGCATTGCTGCATTAAAAGATGAGATGATTGAATGGCGTCATCATATTCATTCTCACCCTGAAACTGCATTCGAAGAGAAGCAAACAACCCAGTTTATTATCGAAAAGCTAAAATCGTTTGGAATCAATGAACTGTATACCGATTTTGCGCCAACGGGTGTAGTAGGAGTTATTCATGGTAAGAATAAAGGTCGTACTATTGCTTTACGTGCAGATATTGATGCGTTGGATATCGTTGAAGAAAACAAAATTGGCTACTGTTCAAAAATCCCCGGTAAAATGCATGCTTGTGGGCATGATGGTCATACTGCAACATTGTTAGGCGCAGCAAAATATTTAAGTGCTAATCGTGATTTTTCTGGTACGGTGGTGGTGGTCTTCCAACCCGCTGAAGAAAACGAAGGCGGTGGTCGAGTGATGGTTGAAAATGGTCTATTTGAAAAATTTCCTATCGAAGCTGTTTATGGTATGCATAATCAACCTAATTTAGCGTTAAACCATTTTTTAATTAATCATGGTCCAGTAATGGCATCTTATGATGTTTTTGAAATTAAAATTACTGGTGTTGGTTCACATGCTGCTGCACCACATTTAGGTAGAGATACCATTTTAACCGCTACTAATATTGTCAATAGCTTGCAAACAATTGTCAGCCGTAATTTAAATCCAACTGATTCGTTGGTTATTAGTGTGACACAGATTCATAGTGGCGATACTTGGAATGTGCTTCCACAACATGCGGTGATTCGTGGAACAGTTAGGGCATTGAGTGCTGAAGATCAAGATTTGGCAGAAGAAAGAATCAAACATATTTCAACAGGAACCGCTTTAACGTTTTGTACTAAAGCCGAAGTTGATTATCAACGCCGTTACCCAGCAACTATCAATCATGCTAAACAAGCGGATATAGCAATTAAAGTTGCCCAAAAACTTGTGGGTAACGATAAAATTGTGATTGATTCACCACCAACAATGGGGTCAGAAGATTTTGCTTTTATGTTGCAAAAAGTGCCGGGCGTTTATATCAAAATTGGTGCGGGAGAGGGCGCGAATCTTCATAATCCGTCGTATAATTTCAATGATGAGCTGTTAACAACTGGTGCACAATATTTTGTTGAAATTGTTCATCAAGAGTTAGGAAATTAAGATATTAAAAAGCAGGAATAATTATAAAACTATTCCTGCTTGATCGATATTAAATTATAAATTTAATTCACTATCAGGTTGGCCTTTGACTCTGAATTTTGTTTCACTATCAAGACCATTTGCTAACACTACTTGAACATAAATTTCATCATTTTGCCCAACTTTTAATGCCGCCAAGATCTGGCCACCTTCACGCCAGTTTCCTTCAAGTTCATATTCAAGTTTATCACCGATTTCCGGTAATGCTTTACTATGACCTTTTAATAGATAAAGCCCTCGATTATTTGCACCGCGGAATTGCGCTCTAGCTACCATCTCTTGCCCACAATAACAACCTTTATCAAAGCTTATCGCTTTAAAATGTTGTAAATTACAAGCTTGAGGAAGCAGACTTTCAATATTAGGAGCATCAATAATTGCGTGACCTGCTTCTAATTCAAGTTGTAACCAGCGATCAGATGGTTGTAAATCACATGGTTCAGACGATACTTTTATCACCCGCAACTTAGGCGAAGTGAGTTTAAGATACGTAACACCATCAATAGTGACACAATTGTGATCGCCCAATGCTGAGATCACAGAAGGATCTATTGCATCATCTTCCAATCCGACTAGATTTAAATCCAGAACGGGCTCTATAGTTACTTTAGAAAAAACTGCTGTTTTTTTCAATTCACTAATTTGTCTTTCGGCAACACTTTTACGTAAGATATAGAATATATCTTCACCTCGTTGGAATAATATAAAATTACTCCACATACGTCCTTTTGCATCACAATGTGCTGCAAATGATGCTGAGTTTTCGTTAATACGATTAAGGTCAGCGGTTACTTGTCCCTGTAAAAATGTACGGTTATCCATACCTGATACTTTGACTAATTGCCAATCAGATAGGGAGGTTTGTTTGTAATAAGAATTGGCCATTAAACACACCTTTCAATTATAATGAGCCCTAATATACATATATAAAAGAGCGTAAACAAAAGCGAAAACGCCTTTAATAATTCAAAATTAATCAATTAGTCGATCGATTAATTTCTCACTATTATTGCATTAAAATAGATAAAATAAACTTTTACAAGTTATTTCTTTCAAAAATGAGTACTAGTACCCAAAATTGAGAATAAGTTAACTTATATTGTTGACTTTATTGATTTTCTGTATTAGTTCATGCAAAATGGGGAAAAAATGACAAAATAGTTATAAATGGAGGCAACAACCATGGCAAAATTGTCAGGCGCAGAAATGGTCATTCAATCCTTGATTGATCAGGGAGTTAAGCAAATTTTTGGTTACCCAGGAGGCAGTGTTCTAGATATTTATGATGCCATTCATACCCTAGGTGGAATTGAGCATATTTTAGTCCGTCATGAACAAGCTGCTGTGCATATGGCTGATGGTTATGCCAGATCAACTGGAGATGTCGGAGTCGTTTTGGTTACCTCTGGTCCTGGTGCAACGAATACTATTACCGGTATTGCTACTGCTTATATGGATTCTGTGCCTTTAGTTATCTTATCTGGTCAAGTCGCCAGTAATTTAATTGGTAATGATGCTTTCCAAGAGTGTGATATGGTTGGGATCTCTCGTCCGATTGTTAAACATAGCTTCTTAATAAAGGATAGCAAAGATATTCCCGAAACGATAAAAAAAGCATTTTATATTGCCTCAACAGGGAGGCCCGGTCCAGTTGTGATTGATTTGCCAAAAGATATTGTTAATCCGGCAAATAAATATAACTATAGCTATCCACAATCAGTCTCAATGCGCTCTTACAATCCAACCATTCAAGGGCATAAAGGACAAATCAAAAAAGCATTAACTACATTATTATCAGCTAAAAAACCCGTTCTATATATTGGTGGCGGTGTAATTAGTGCCAATGCTAGCGAAGCGGTTAAATCTTTAGCTGATAAATTAAATCTTCCTGTTGCCTCAACCTTGATGGGAATTAGTGCTTTTCCAGGAACTGATAAAAAATATTTAGGTATGATTGGTATGCACGGTGTCTATGAAGCAAACATGGCCATGCATAACGCCGATGTGATATTTGCTGTCGGTGCTCGCTTTGATGATAGAACGACTAATAATGTTGAAAAATATTGTCCTAAAGCAAAAATTATTCATATTGATATTGATCCAACGTCAATATCTAAAACAGTATCCGCTGCAATTCCGGTCGTTGGTGATGCTAAAAAAGTACTTGAAACAATGTTAACTCAACTCAATGAAATTAATGTTGATCGTGATTTAGATGCGCTAATCGATTGGTGGAAGCAAATTGATCATTGGCGTGCGCGCAAATGTTTAGCATACAGTCACAAAGGTAAAAGCATTAAGCCACAAGAAGCCATTGAAGTTTTATATAAATTAACCAAAGGTGACGCATATATTGCTACCGATGTTGGTCAACATCAAATGTTTACGGCACTTTATTATCCATTTGACAAACCGCGTCACTTTATTACCTCAGGTGGACTGGGTACTATGGGATTTGGTTTGCCAGCGGCATTAGGTATCAAACTCGCATTTCCTAAAAAGCATGTGGTTTGTGTGACTGGTGATGGAAGTATTCAGATGAATATTCAAGAGCTTTCAACCGCATTGCAATATGGTTTGCCAGTGATTGTATTAAATCTTAACAATCGCTTTTTAGGGATGGTTAAACAGTGGCAAGATATGATTTATGCAGGTCGTCACTCTTCATCTTATATGGAGTCACTCCCCGATTTTGCAAAAATTGCCGAAGCTTATGGTCATGTAGGTATGAGGATTGATAAACGTGAAGATCTGGAACCGAAACTTAAAGAAGCACTTTCGATAAAAAATCGTTTAGTCTTTATTGATGTCATGACGGATGCGACAGAACATGTTTACCCAATGCAAATTCGTGGTGGAGCAATGAATGAAATGTGGCTAAGTAAAACGGAGAGAACCTAATGCGTTATATACTATCAATTTTAACAGAAAACGAACCGGGTGCTTTGTCACGAATCATTGGTTTATTTTCACAACGTGGATTCAACATTGAATCGATTACTACCGCACAAACCGAAGATCCAACCATGAGTCGTATGACGATTCAAACAACGGGGGATGAGCATGTAATTGAGCAGATCCAAAAACAACTGCATAAGCTGGTCAATGTTTATCGGGTGAATGATTTAACCGAAGGTCCTCACGTTGAGCGTGAAATCATGCTGGTTAAAGTAGCGGCGAAAGGTTCTGATGCGCGTGATGAAGTAAAACGCTGTGCTGATATTTTTCGAGGCTCGATAGTCGATGTAACTGCTACTCATTACATCGTACAGTTATCAGGGACGAGCGAAAAGTTAGACTCGTTTTTAGCCTCAATTCGTGAAACGTGTAATATTGTTGAAATTGTGCGTTCTGGAATTATCGGTCTATCTCGGAGTGAAAAAACAGTCAATCATTAATTTTATAATTAAAAGTTAAATTTTTACTTTATTATAAAATAAGACTTATAAGGAATAAGTTTTAATGCATTTTTTTGCTTTTTTGACGATAATTCAATTAATTATTTCATTTATTTATTTATTCTATTATTTCTTATCCAATAAAAAAGTTTAGAATAAATAAATATAAAAATAAGCTAATAGCCGGTAGTTTTACTGATCTCAAACCTTTTAGAATATTAACTAAACAGGAAAGAGATGGTTTAGAAACCTATTTATCGATGAACCCATCTTCTGGGAAAAGAAGTCATCATTAGTTTCTCGAGAAGTGATGTTAATATCCGGTAGTTGTGTCAAACAAACTAAATTTTCGCATACTGAAAACACTTGTTCCTATAAAATCCAAAATATTGATGTTGTATTTCCTTTCAATATGGATCGTTACCTTACTGATTATAAAGAAGTTGAAATTGCGCTTACGCAAAATTTCGCTATTGCTGTTGATTTAGATGTTGATGTTGACAGTAAAAAAATTGTCCATTATGGCTACGATATGTCGGTTACTAAAGAGGTTGAACAATTTGGGCCACCAAAATTTTGGGGACGTAATTTATGGCTTTTTTTAGCTGGCATGTTCTACCTTTATGCTATCAATAATCAAGCAAAGGTGAGTGACAATTTCTTATTTGCTTATCATCAATACAATCACGATTCTAAAAGTTGGTTTTTTGATGATCCATCAAAATTAGTTACTAGCGACATCAAGTCGGGTGATGTAGTGAAATTAAATTTTTTAGATGTGTCATGTGAAGACCTGTTAAAAATAAAGCCGATAGATGTATTGAAGTATTAATTCAAAGTGCCGATACCTCTTTTCATTTAGCCAGTTCCTCAAGCTATTTTCTTCTACATGGTTTAAAAGAAAATACAACTTCTTAATCGGGTGAGAGTGAAGATCCACAATCTATCGTTCATGCAGATCATGTCACGGTGTCGGGATTTGTTTCGAATGTTGATTATGACGCTAATCATACCATTTCAACATTAACCATAAATACGCAAGAGTTATACCAAAAAGATATAAGTGAAAATCTATTACCAATTTGTGTAAACCTGCTGTTATTTTTGCTTTTAACTTCAGCCACCATTTTTAACGGTATTATGTTGTTATTGAAAACCATTGTGAATCGAATTCGTAACTTTAAAATTAAAAATATCTATACTTATCGTCTACTTTAAGTTGATTTTTACCATTATTGAGATTTTTTTTTAAAAAAATTGGCAGATTAAAGACGAGAAAATTTAAATCTAACGGCGCATTAAGCGCTTTTTTTATCAATAATCATTTATTTCCAAATTAATTTCTAAAAATGTGGCATAGAACATTGGCTTCGGACTTATGTCCTAGTTAACTGAAAAATTTCCTTATTATAATTAATTCAAATCACTAATTATTCAGGAAATATTATGACCGCACATATTAATGCTAATCCCAACGACTTTGCACAAACCGTTATCATGCCAGGTGACCCTTTACGGGCGAAATTTATTGCAGAAAATTACTTAACCGACGCCAAAGAGATTTGTAATGTACGTAATATGCTTGGATATACTGGTTTATATCAAGGAAAAGCCGTGTCAGTAATGGGGCACGGAATGGGTATTCCATCAATAACCCTTTATGCACATGAACTAATTAATGACTTTAATGTTAAACGGATTATTCGAGTAGGTTCTTTAGGTGCCACACAGCAAAGCGTTAAAATGCGTGATGTGATTTTAGCTGT
This sequence comes from Gilliamella sp. B3023, assembly GCF_026536845.1. Taxonomy (NCBI): domain Bacteria; kingdom Pseudomonadati; phylum Pseudomonadota; class Gammaproteobacteria; order Orbales; family Orbaceae; genus Gilliamella; species Gilliamella sp. B3023. The sequence continues at coordinate 12,952 of NZ_JAFNNH010000024.1, read as the reverse complement.
AGCAGCAGGAACCGATTCGATGACAAATCAAAAAAGAGCAAATGGTTATAACATTGCTACATCAGCGACATTTTCCTTATTACATCGAGCTTATGAAATGGCTAATAACATGAATTTACCGGTTAAAGTAGGGAATGTATTTAGTGGTGATCTTTATTATGATCCTGACGAAACATTAATAAGTACACTCGAAAAATCAGGGGTGTTAGGTATCGATATGGAAGTGGCTGGTCTATATGGAATTGCTCAACAATTCAATGTCGAATCGTTAGCGATTTTAACCGTTTCAGACCACTGCTTAACTGGTGAAGAAACAACTGCGGAAGAGAGGCAAATGACATTTAATAATATGATCAAACTTGCTTTAAACGTGGCTGTTAACTCTTAATTTATTGCGTTTCTCGGATGGAAATATGAAAAATAAATTATCGCTCACACTTATTAGTTTTTTAGCTAATTTTATTATGGCTGGCTTTGCCAGTCAGTTTGGTATGCTAATAGAACCCATAGCACAGAGTTTTAATGCAGATGTAAACAGTGTCGCATTCATTTTTTCTTTATTAAATGGTGGGGCGTTAATAGGCACTATTTTGGCATTCTTTTTAATCGATATCATTGGGATTAAACGCATCACCTTGCTTAGTTATTCGATTATAATTGCCTGTTCGCTCATTTTATATATCACAAACTCGCTCTTGATACTTCAAGTTTGTATGACTTTGATTGGTTTGTGTGGTGGAATAGGGCTCTGCATTGCGGGGACGATTGTGGTATCAACTTGGCAAGATAAGATACAAAGTACAATGTTAGTTGTACAAGATGCGACATTTAACATTGCTGGTGTCATCTTCCCACTGATTACTACCTACGCTTTAACGCATGACTTATCTTGGGCAAGTAGCTATTTAATGGTTGGGTTGGTAACAGTCTTAATGTTATTCATCATTATATTGACTAATTTCGATTTAATTAGTCATCCAACAGTCAAACAGTCTCAGCCATCAGAGTGGAATTTTGGGATATTATCTGCTGGTATTGGATTATTTTTGGCAATGTTAGCATTATATACCTTCTTAACGTGGGCCCCGTTATTTGTTAGCCAAAAATTTTCTATATCGTTTGAATTGGCTGGCAATATTATTACCCAATATTGGGCAGCAGCTTTAATTGGGGCATTAGTTTCAACAGTGATCGTGACGCGAGTTAAAATTGAACACTTTTTTATCTCAATTATTTTATTAGCTTTTATTATGACATTGATGATCGTCAACACCGAATACAGTGATAACGATAGCCTTGATCGCATTGGCTACTTAACTTATGGATATGGATTCGTCTGCTCTGCTTTATATAATGCCTTTGTCGCTTATGGTGTAACCTTTGTAAAAAATGCATCAAGCAAAAATGTTTCATTTATTTTAATCAGTGGCAGTGCAGGGGCGATGTTTAGCCCAGCTATTAGCTCAATACTGCATAACTATTTAGACATTCAAGTTATTATGAATACCATACCAATATATTATGCCGTTATTATCGTTATGTTGGCTATATCAATGTTCTTAAAGAAAAGAGCTCTAAAAAGTAATCAATGAAATTAACTTAGGATATCGCTTTTATTACAATGGTTGACTATAATGATGCCTCTTCAGAATGAGATAACGCGATAGATAATTAACTATCAATATGTTATCGATTCTGATGGGGTATATATTTTGTGGTTAAAAACTTCGGTGATATGCAATTAAAATCATTAAATAAAGGTCGATTTAGCCGTTATTGGCAGGAAAACAATAAATTACTCGAATCAATTATAGAACAATGCATTGTAGAAAAGAAAATTGTCGATGAAAAAACCACGCTTTTTCATCAAGGATGTAAAGTCGATAATTTAGTTGTTGTTTATAATGGTACGATTTCGATACGCTATCAGGCAAATAATGGTCGTCGATTCCATCTTGGTACAGTAGATTGTGATGAGCATATATTTGGTGAAATGGAGTTTTTTACCGACTATTTATGTCAATTTGATATCATTGCCGAAGAAGCCCTAACTGTCGCTATCGTCAGCATTGATAAACTATATCAATCATTACTCAAATATCCTAAATTAGCACTGTTTTTTGCTAGTGCTATTGCTTTTGATTATCAAGAAACATTAGATATCTTCTTAAAAAGAACTTTATATTCAATCTGTTATAACATTGCTTATGATATATATCAGCATCATCTAAATATTCATCCCGTTAATAATTTTCAAAAAAACTACTTAGAAGCAGAACGTTTTGGCACTACCGATCGTGTCTATCGTCGGGCCGTTAATGAATTAATTCATTTAGATATTATTCATAAAGTTGCTGGTAAATTGGAAATTAAGGATATTGATAATTTAAAAGATTTTATCGAATTCAGAGGAAAATTCGCTAAATAGAGTAGGAATAGATTAAAAATAAAGTCGCTTTTAAAAACGCTGTTTGTCAATAAAAGAATTATTGGATTAAGGAAAAACTATGGATTGGTTTACGCTCGTAAAAATTGGCATTTTAATTTTTGGAATGGTTAGCTTTATTCTTTTTAAAGGCGAGCGCAGTATAAATAAGGATAATTTAGACGACCACTTAAGCCTACGTGAACCAATAAGAGATCTAACGGATGAAGAGCTAGACCTATTACAACCTTTTTTAACCAGTAAAATGGCGGTTTATCCCTATAAATTTCAATCCTCATTAGTTGATAACAAAGTATCACAACTTCAAGGGATTTGTTGTCGTCATAGTCTTAACAAAAATACTGATGAAATTGACTATTATTATGAAATAGACGATATAGAGCTGTTCTTTCCATATAATATGGATAAGTATATTGATCAATTTAATCTCATAGAAGTTGTATTTACCAAACGGTATGGGATTGTCGTTAACATTAATGATCACGATATCAAAACCGCACAGGAAAACTATGATCCAAACGAGGAATATGAATTCAACGATTTTGGGCATTTAAAAGACCATGTTGACAAATTTTATCAAAAACGCAACGATAATATAGATGCTTTTGATATTGAGTCACTCACTCTTTATGATGATGATTTGAAAAGCACCGATGAGGTAAATTCAGACGAGTCAAAGAATAAAACCCTCTACCAACGAGAAGAAACACCATTCGAAGCCACAATTCGAAGTAAATTTAGCAATTATTTACCCATTTTGATGTGTTTATTATTAGCCACCTTTTTATTCACATTATCATGGCATAATAGTGATGATCATACATCCATTATAATCCTGCTTTGCATTGGTGGTGCTGCTTTTTTTGCTTGGCGTAAACCTAAATTTGATCTAACCCCACAGCAAGTGAACGTCATTGAAGCTAGAATTCATGATAACTATTTTAACAAAGTGGGGATAGACGAAAATACGGTATTAAAATACCCTAAGCATTGGTCAAACTTTATCCCTAAAAGTTCAGATTCTGCTACCGAAATGGTGATTAGTGAGGATGGAAAAAAATTACTTCGCTATTGTCACACGTTATCAATCAATGACGAAGTCGAACAATTTGGAGCGCCTAAATCAGTTAGGCAAAATATCATTTTATTGGTGGTTGGGATAATCTTATCTATTGCGCTCATATATTATACTGATCCAATTAATAATGGATATTTTGCATATCGATATTACACGCAACAATCTAAAAACCTAAAAATTAACGATCTCACCACGTTAAATAGTAGTGATATCCAGCATGGTGATATTGTGAATATCTCGATTAAAAACACATCGTGTGATGTTAATGATTTAACTGAAAATTATAAATGCCATAACTTCTTTATCAATAGCCAGCCAATTGATGTTAAAGAAAATGATTTTATGAGCATCGAAAAGTCATTAAAACATATATTTTCTCCCAATTTTATTGAATATATCTATGATGAAGAATTAAAACGTTTTAAAAATTCGCAAGAAGTAGCCGTTGCGAGAGTTAATTATGAATTAGGGTATGAGGCTTTTGAGAAAAATCCTTTCTCTAAAATAAAAGATTTTGGGCAAATGGTCATTGACATCGACAATAGCTGTAATATTTTGCCTGTAGCACAATGTGATGAAGTTAAACTCCGAATGAGTAATTTATTTTATAAGGGTGATATTTTTTTTAGATATGATGAATGGGACGATTTACTCGCTAAAACCAAAGGAAATCCTGATTTAGCTATCATAGCTGAAAATAGAAGAATATATGCTCTTTCAAGAGAATTAGGTTTATTTAAATCAGCATTGCAAAAAGAGATAAAAAAAATTGTTTCTCAATATCAGTCTGAAATAGAAATTACATTAACCAATCAAAGCTATATTGACATGACACCATTAATCAAAATTGACATGGCATCGCGATTTAAATCGATGAAACTCTACGAATATGAAATGGTGAATTATTATTTTGATATTTTAAATAGCACTATCTCGCCTAATGTTAATATTATTGGTGTGGTAAGTGATATTCGTTATGGTAAGGATCAAAATGCTAAAACGATTTCTGCTTTAAAAGTTAATGCAAATCCTCGTTATAATTTTGGTGAAAATCAAACAATATCCTATATTTCTTTAATTATTGTTAATCTTATCATATTTATCGCTATGGCATTTACCACAATAATTAACGGCGTTAAACTTGTTAAAAACACAAAATTTAACCAACACCGAATTAAAGAAATTAAAAAATATTATGAAAATAGATTAGGTACTATCATTAATCTTAAATAAACCGTTTTAATATAAAGTTTAAATAAAAAGATCTTAAAAGTATGTTAGTTATTATACTGTTTGTTATTATTTTTTTCGCTATTGCGTATTTTGAATTATCTGGTCCCGATTTTACAGAAGTCAAAGAGCCTCTAATTAACGAAAAAAGCCTGCCTGAGAAGTATGAGTTTATCCGTAAACATGCAATACGACAGCTAACAGAAGAAGAAACCCTTGTTCTTCAATCTTATCTTGATAATGAAAACAATTTTACCACTCCTTATCATTGGGAAAACGTATTAATCAGTTCTGAAGTTGTGAAACTAAAAGGTTATATTGAAAAAGATTTTACTGATGAAACCCTAAATAAATATTATTATCAGATGAATAATATCCGGTTATTTTTTCCTTACAATATGGATATCGGTATTAGAGGGTTTAAAGAGCGAGATCCAGATCTACAAGAAACTATCACTTATGATATTAATACGGTTGAAATTGTCTTTACTTATAGTTATGCCGTTGTAGTTAAAATAAACAGCTATGATTTAGTGCAAGCTAGTTTGAGACTGCAAGCTCGTAAACAGGAACAACTTTATGATTTTTGGCAGACGGGAATATTTAGACCTATTCGTTTAAATAACATAGAAAAATCTAATGAGACCTTAACACAACTAGTCACTGAAACATCTGAAAAAAAACCGCTTTTTGAGATTCTTAGCAAACGAGAAAAAAATCAATTTGAAATCGCGAACCAAGACCGAAGCAATTCTGGCAAATTAATGACAGTTTTTTTTGTTTTAGGCGTAATGCTTTTGTTAGCTTTAGAACATTTTCAGTCAATTGCCTTGGTTATTTTTTCAATCATCTGTTTTATTTTTGCCCTAATTGCATCGAGTATAAAACGAAAATTGCCGACCAAATATGTTAATCATATTAAAGCACCAATTAGGCGTAGTTGGTCAGCCTATCTTAATTTAACTATTGATTCAAGCTATGATATTTTCTTTCCCACATACTGGGAACCGTTTCTCCCCAATAATAACATACCTATTGACATGCAGATCGAAGTTGATACAGCACGAGTACTTAGTTGTGGTGAACACTTATCAATAAGTGAGGAGGTAAGAAATTATGGTGCGCCAAAATTTGTTCATCATAATGTTATGTTATCTATTACGGGATTGATACTGGCTGTCTTAATTTTCTTTTTTACTAATGCGGGTGAAAAATTAGATTTTACCTATCGACAATTAACCGCGCCACTCACTACTTGGAATATTGATGATAAAGTCACGTTAAAGCAATCCGCCATCCAATCTATGGATCGGGTTAATTTGAATTTATCTAGTGTTTCATGTGATATTCATAATATACAAAATATAAAAAAACATTATTTTCAATGTAATAAAATATTTGTTAATCTCAATCCAATAGACAGCAATAAACTTAGTCTTTTCCCTTCTTGGCCTCAATATTTACAAACAATTTACTCTGAAAATCTTATTAAGATGAAAAAAGACGATGAAGTTCACGAAATAACTCTCGCAAAGCGTTTAAATAAGCTTATAGGTAATTATCGTTACTCTCATCGCTATAATCCACAATACAAGCCAAATAGCCAAGATACATCAGAGTTGATAAAAATTTACGATATTAGCAAGGCTATTTTAATCATTAATGATGGTTGTAATCATTCAAACCTTGAACCTTGCGAAGAAATTAAAAATAGCTTAGCAAGTTTACTACCAAATGGTAATCTAACCGATAATTGGTCAGAGGTGGTGGCTTATGCCAAATTGCATCCTGATATGGAAAAAATTGTAACATTATCCTCAGCTAAAAAGCTCGACCGACTCGTTGCTAAATATCGAACATGGTTACTAAAACAATTAGCCGATAAAGCAAAACAGCAAGTGGTCATGCTACAAAATGATGCAAATAACCTTAGTATACAATTAACCAATTTAATTCCACTGTATGATCAAAACTATATATACTCAAATGGGAATTTCAAAGAGCAACTTGATTACTACAATAATATTTTATTAGGTAATAGTGCCAACTTAAAAATTACAGGTATTGTTACCAAAGTTAGCTATCATAATGAAGAAATTTCGAAACTAACACTTTCAACTGATTATGGAAATGATATCGATAAAAATCAGTTATTTTTATCGCCAATTTTGATCAACAATTTTGTCTTTCTGTTTGTTATCTTCATCGCCTTAATTAATACTATTATTTATATATGGAAAAAAGCCGCCAACCAATTTAGGCTCGAAAAAATTATTAGTCATTATCAAGATAAAATTCTTGAATATAACGATTAACTGTTCTGGGTTAATAGCAGTAATTAAATAATAGACACCAAGTTAGTAAACAAACTAAGTAATTAAACTCAATTATTCAATTGTGAGAGAAACCATATTCTGTTATACTAATTTCCCGTCTGATTCATCATATATTGCATTTATCATTTAAACTAATGTGATATTGTTCAATTAAATTAATAATGGTCTGGTATTAATGGTCACGAATTATATTTTTGTTACAGGCGGTGTCGTTTCTTCTTTAGGTAAAGGCATTGCCGCAGCCTCATTAGCTGCAATTTTAGAAGCCCGCAATTTAAAAGTCACCATGCTAAAACTCGATCCCTACATCAACGTCGATCCGGGAACAATGAGCCCAATTCAACATGGTGAAGTTTTTGTGACTGAAGACGGTGCCGAAACCGATCTCGATTTGGGTCATTATGAGCGTTTTATTCGCACCAAAATGAGCCGAAAAAACAATTTTACAACTGGACGTATTTATTCTGACGTTTTACGAAAAGAGCGTCGTGGAGACTATTTAGGCGCGACAGTCCAAGTTATCCCTCATATTACCAATGCGATTAAAGATCGTGTTATTGATGGTGCCAAAGGTTACGATGTTGCTATCGTTGAAGTGGGTGGCACAGTGGGTGATATCGAATCACTACCATTCTTAGAAGCAATTCGCCAATTAGCGGTTGATGTTGGTCGTGAACATACCTTATTTATGCACTTAACATTAGTGCCTTATCTTGCATCATCAGGTGAAGTTAAAACCAAACCGACCCAACACTCAGTTAAAGAGTTATTATCAATTGGTATTCAACCTGACATACTCATTTGCCGTTCAGATCGCGCAATTCCGGCTAACGAAAGAGCTAAAATTGCACTATTTTGTAATGTGCCTGAACGAGCAGTGATTTCACTTAAAGATGTTGATTCGATTTATAAAATTCCAGCATTATTGAAATCACAAAACTTAGATACCTACGTGTGCAATCGTTTCCATCTTGAATGTAAGGAAGCCGATCTTTCTGAATGGGAACAAGTCATCTATGAAGAAGCGAATCCAGTAGGTGAAGTCACAATTGGCATGGTAGGTAAATACATCGAATTACCTGATGCATATAAATCAGTAAATGAAGCGTTAAAACACGGTGGATTAAAAAACCGTTTAACTGTTCATATTCGTTATATTGATTCAGAAGACCTCGAATCACGCGGTACCGATTTACTTGCAGGCTTAGATGCGATTTTAATACCGGGTGGATTTGGTTATCGTGGCGTTGAAGGTAAAATTATTGCTGCGCGCTATGCACGTGAAAACAAAATACCTTATTTAGGCATTTGCCTCGGAATGCAAGTTGCTATGATAGAGTATGCACGTAATGTAGCGGGTATTAAAGATGCCAACTCTACAGAGTTTGTAAAAGATTGTGCAAGTCCTGTTATTGGATTAATCACTGAATGGAGTGATGAGTCTGGTAATGTGGTTCAACGTAATGAAAATAGCGACTTAGGTGGCACCATGCGTTTAGGTTCGCAAATCTGTCATTTAGAGCCAAATTCATTAGTCGCTCAAATGTATAAAAAAGAGTCGATAACCGAACGTCACCGTCACCGTTACGAAGTCAATAACAACTTATTACCAGAAGTTGTCAAGGCTGGCTTAAAAGTGACAGGGTTATCAACTGATAAAAAATTAGTGGAAATTATTGAAATTCCAGACCATCCTTGGTTTGTTGCATGTCAGTTCCATCCAGAATTTACATCAACTCCACGTGATGGACATCCATTATTTAGTAGTTTTGTTAAAGCTGCCAAAGATTATCAAGATCAGCAGCAAAAATAATTTATGTTTACATTAGGTATATATCTGTCATATAGAGGAAAATAACATGGCAAAAATCGTTAAAGTACATGGTCGTGAAGTCATCGACTCTCGTGGTAACCCAACTGTTGAAGCTGAAGTTCATTTAGAAGGTGGTTTCGTTGGTCTTGCAATCGTTCCATCTGGTGCATCAACAGGTTCACGTGAAGCGTTAGAACTTCGCGATGGTGACAAATCTCGCTTTTTAGGTAAAGGCGTACTTAAAGCTGTTGAAAACGTAAATGGACCAATCGCTAAAGCAGTTATTGGTAAAGATGCGTTAGATCAAGCTGCAATCGACCAAATCATGCTTGATTTAGACGGTACTGATTTCAAATCTAACTTAGGTGCTAACTCAATCCTAGCAGTATCTTTAGCAACAGCTAAAGCAGCAGCTGCAGCGAAAGGTGTACCACTTTATCAACACATCGCTGACCTAAATGGTACTCCAGGTCAATACTCTATGCCATTACCAATGATGAACATCATCAACGGTGGTGAACATGCTGATAACAACATCGACCTTCAAGAATTTATGATTCAACCAGTTGGTGCTAAAACAGTTCGTGAAGCAATCCGTATGGGTTCTGAAGTATTCCACAACTTAGCAAAAGTACTTCACGCTAAAGGCATGAATACTGCTGTTGGTGACGAAGGTGGTTTTGCACCTAACTTAGGTTCAAACGCTGAAGCATTAGCATGTATCAAAGAAGCTGTAGAAAAAGCAGGTTATGTACTAGGTAAAGACATCACTTTAGCGATGGACTGTGCTGCATCTGAATTCTACAACAAAGAAACTGGTAAATACGTATTAAAAGGTGAAGGAAACAAAGAATTCACTGCTGAAGAATTTACTCACTATTTAGAAGGTTTAACTAATGAGTATCCAATCGTATCAATCGAAGATGGTTTAGATGAAAGCGATTGGGAAGGTTGGGCATACCAAACTAAAGCATTAGGTCACAAAATCCAATTAGTTGGTGACGATCTATTTGTAACTAACACCAAAATCTTCAAACAAGGTATTGAAAAAGGCATCGCTAACTCAATCCTAGTTAAAGTTAACCAAATCGGTACATTAACTGAATCTATCGCAGCAGTTAAAATGGCGAAAGATGCTGGTTATACAGCAGTAATTTCACACCGTAGTGGTGAAACTGAAGATTCAACAATTGCTGATTTAGCTGTTGGTTTAGCTGCTGGTCAAATCAAAACTGGTTCTATGAGCCGTTCTGACCGTGTTGCTAAATACAACCAATTAATCCGTATTGAAGAAGCGCTTGGTTCAAAAGCACCATTCAACGGTTTAAAAGAAGTTAAAGGTCAATAATTCGTTTTTTTAAACGATCATAAAAACGGTGACACAGTTCACCGTTTTTTTATTCATCACACCGCAAGGGTTGCGTTGACTAAGGTTGTGTTGTACTCTTATCAGCTTACTTAAAACATTTAAATTTAACGTTAATATTAAATTGATATTTAATAATTTAGCCACATATAATTTTCTTACAAACTTACGAACACATTTTTCTGCTTATGAACAATATTACGAATATGTCCCAGCCTAAAAGTAAATGGCAACTTTTTAACTGGCTTTGTACAGGTAAACTACCGCTTAATGAACTATGGCTTAAACCGACTTATCGTTATAAATTTTTTTTCAGGACCCTATTTTTAAGCCCAATAACGCTTAAATTATTAGATAAATTAAGACAATACCCATTACTTGGATACTATCTATCATGCCAAACCAATTTACCCTGTAAATTACAACGACCTTATTTAGCGTCTTGTTTAAGTCAACAAGAGCGCTATGAAGCCTTAGCCTATCATTATGACTTTTTAGCAAATCATCCTGATAGCATGACTAAAGCTTTCTATAATCCAGATTCATCATTTGAACTAGCAAGTGTTATGGCTAAGAACGAAGCTAACATAAAAATCGCCATCCAAGCACGTAACAAGTTTGCTCGTGAAGGTGAGCTAAGCTTATATTTTTATGACAATGATGGCATTGATTTAGCCACGTTAACCTTCACCATTAACCAATACCAACAAAAACCAACACTGTTTATAGCAGGATTACAAGGAACAGGGCATCAAGACGCTCGCACCAGAGTTCAGCAAGCAACAAAACAGTGTTATGGACTATTTCCTAAACGTGTGGTGGTGGAAGCCGCATTAATTATTGCTCGTTATTTCCAGCTTGAACAAATTATTGCTGTGGGCAATAAAACCCATGTTTACAACAACTGGCGTTACAACAGCCGACAAGAAAGAATCTTATCTGATTATGATGATTTTTGGTTAACTATTGACGGTAAACAAGACGAAAGATCGTTATTTATTTTACCCACCCAAATCAACCGAAAAGCCATTGAAGATATTGCCAGTAAAAAACGTTCTGAGTATCGCAATCGTTATGCATTATTAGATGAACTGCAAAATAAAATTGAAACTCAATTAGCAGCATTAACATAATAGTATGGATTAACGACAAAAAAATCGCTTGTTCAAATTAGCAAGCGATATAAAAAATTTGACTTTTAAAAATGAAAATAAAGGAATAAAACATGTATTTTGGTATTCTTATTGCTTTAGTGCCGTTATGTCTAGGTTATTTGATTAAATTCAAAGAGCAAAAATGGATCACCAAAATAAACCTAATCTTAAGTTGGATGGTCTATTTTATTTTATTTATCATGGGAACCGAGTTGGCTCACTTAGATAATCTAGCTTCTAACATAAAAGTTATCTTATTTTACACCGCGATCATTTTTGTTTGCACCTTTGGTGGCAATTTCATCTTTTTAGCGCTAATTGACCTATTTTTACCGTGGCGCACCACCCATAGTAAACAAAATTATGAATCACGATTCAAAATGATCTTAGAATCACTGCGAGTGTGCATTGCGCTAATCGCCGGCTTTATTGCCGGACTCTTTCCACTCTTTATTTGGCAATATAGTGAAGACATCACCAAAGTGGTACTCGTCTTTTTACTGCTACTCATTGGTATACAACTACGAAGTAACAACATCTCACTAAAACAGATCCTACTTAACAAAGTCGGCATAGTTACCACTATTATTGTGGTACTAAGTACCTTCTTAGGCGGGATTATTGCGGCACTCATATTGTCACAACCTGTACGAGTAGGGCTGGCAATGTCATCAGGCTTTGGCTGGTATTCACTATCAGGAATACTCATGACCGAAGCTCATGGCCCAATTATAGGCAGTGCCACTTTCCTAAATGACATCCTACGCGAATTATGCGCCATCATCCTAATCCCAACCCTAATCAAACGATACAAATTCACAGCGTTAGGTTTATGTGGTGCTACATCGATGGACTTTACGCTACCTATGCTACAAAAAGGCGCCGGAATCAGCATCGTACCACCCGCAATCGTCCAAGGCTTTCTATTAACCTTAATCATGCCGATTTTTATGACATTGTTTAATTATGGTTAAGAATCGATATTAGAGTAAAAAAGTTGAGGAGCGGGGTTTTCTAACCCCTAAAAAATAGTATTTTTATAACCCTTTTTTTAATCAAAAAATAAAATAATTAAAAATCATAACTTTAAAAAGATAATAAAAAAAAGGGTTTTTAAAACTCCAAATGCCCTTTGCCTTTTTGCAAACAACGATTATAGTATGTCTTGTTCTAGGTTTATGCCGTGTAGGCAGTTTAGAAATTAATCTTAAGATTATCCAATGAAAAGTTTTTGGTTTATGCCGTGTAGGCAGTTTAGAAATAATCAACGCTGTATTGCCACGCCAAATACGGGGTTTATGCCGTGTAGGCAGTTTAGAAATTACTTAAGTAGCGCAGATATTGTGGACGGAAGGTTTATGCCGTGTAGGCAGTTAATAAAATATAATTTTCGAATCAATCAACACTAGTCAGTTTATTCAGTGCAGATAATATCCCGTATCTTAAAAAGTTGAGGAGCGGGGTTTTTGAAGTTCTAAATTTCACTTAAAAATTATTAAATGATCCAAATCACTAAATTTCTAATCCAA
>NZ_JAFNNH010000023.1:0-30260 GCF_026536845.1 Gilliamella sp. B3023 | reverse complement strand
CGTCCTTAATCCTTAGGGCGGGGGTGGGGGTGATAAAAAATAGTGTTGAGTCATTAAAAGTAAGCTGACTCAAGGAGTCAACGTCTTTTAGCCATAAAAAAAAGCGATTTTGCGGCTAAGCGATGCTTCAATTACCCGCCTCGGCGGGTTTATTTTTTAGGTATTTTATCTCAAAAAAAGTTGAGGAGCGGGGTTTTTGAAGCTTCAAATCACGAAATTATAAGTTTTATAGCTATTAGCAATAAAAAGATACCAAAGTATTTTATCAATTTATTTATCGATAATCGTTGTGCAATTTGTACACCCATTTTTGCCATGGGGATACTGGTGATCATAATGGATATTACTGCTGGTAGATAGACAAAGCCTAAACTATATTCTGGTAATTCTTCAATATTCCATCCTGCAATAATGTAGCCAATCGTTCCGCCAAGCGCTACCGGTAAGGTAAATGCCGCAGAGGTGCCAATCGCTTTACGTATATCTACCCCGCATTTTTTTAAGAAAGGAACCACCAATACTCCCCCACCGACACCAACTAGGGCAGCAAACACGCCAATTAGTCCACCAATAATGATATAAATCGTGTCATGAAATGATACAGCGTTTCGATTTTGGGCGACATTGGTGCTTTTGAGAATAAATTTACTTCCGGTGTAGACAAGAAAAACGATAAAAATCCATTTTAACCAAACACCGGGAATATAAGGTGTCATATACGATCCGCCCATCGTGCCAATCATGCATCCTAATACCATCTTTTTTAGAATCGACCATTGGATATTATGATTTTTATTCTGAACCCAACTTGATGATAAGCTGGTGCCAATAATGGTGGCAAGCGATGAGGCGACGGCGATGTGGTTTATCCATTCTCCACCATGATTAAAGTGATTAAGTACGATTATTAATGCCGGTACAATTAACGATCCACCACCCACGCCAAATATACCTGCTAGCAATCCCGCAAATGCGCCTATCATTAAGAAGATTATAAATTCGACAACCATTTTTTGTACTTTTTTATCATTTTTTAAATTCAGGAAGATAATTATAACTGTTTTTTATAAGTGCGTAATAATTCTTGGTTTTGATACAAAATTTTTTGTTCTTTTTGTATAATGCTTACTTTTCGTTGATTAAGGATTTTAGGTTTAATGCTGACCGATATTTTACGTGGTGCGATGATTTCAGCGAGTTTAATTATTGCTATTGGCGCGCAAAATTTGTTTGTGCTTAAGCAAGGGTTGTTAAAAAATCATATCTTTTTTGTTGCTGCTATCTGTTTTTTTTGTGATTTCGCTTTGATGACTATTGGTATATGGGGCGTGGGGGCTTTTATTAGTCGTTATCCTATAATTACTAATTCATTAGCCATCTTTGGTGCATTGTTTTTGCTTTGGTATGGATTTAATGCATTTAAAAGCGCAGTGAGAGGTGATAGCAGTATGCAGGTTGATTCTGCCGAGCAACGAAAGAGTTCTTTAACAAAAGTGATTTTGTCGACAATTGCGGTGACTTTACTTAATCCTCATGTTTATTTGGATACAGTGGTAATTGTTGGTGGGATTGCCGGTACGTTTTCTACTGAGCAAAAATGGGCGTTTTTAATTGGTGCAGTTTGTGTGTCATTTATTTGGTTTTTTGGTATTGGGTATGGCGCTAGGTTGCTTACGCCTCTATTTAGACAAAAAAGGATGTGGGTCATATTGGATTCGGTTGTTGGGCTGGTGATGTTTTATATTGCTTATCGACTTATTGTTTATGTGATTTGTGGTCAATAATGTGACGCTTTTGGCGTTGCATTTTTTATTAATCTGTTCGTTTTCCTCATTTCTTACTCATTTTTTACGTGATATCCATCACAATTATCAGATTTCTTCTCTTATACGATATTTATTTTGGTGTTAATTTGTCAGTAATAATTTGATCCAAGCTTTTTTCGGCTGATTATTAACATTTTTAGTCAATTATTTTTGCCAAAAAACGCTCAATGGAATAAGGCGTTCAAAGTTGATTGTTTAGATAAGGAGTTTATATGACAAGTAAAATAGTTAAGTTGACGTTGTTGATTAGTGCAACGCTAGTTACTGGGCAAGCACTAGCGCTTAAACAAATAGGGCTTAAGAGTCATCAATTAAAAAATATTGTAGTTGATAATCTGAAATTTAAAGACTTTGATCGTGATGGTAAGTTATCACCTTTTGAAGATTGGCGCTTATCTCCCGAAGTTCGTGCACAAGATTTACTTGCCAAATTGTCGTTAGAAGAAAAAGCAGGCTTAATGATGCACGGTAATGCCAAAGCTTATGGTAGTGAGATTGGGCATGGTGATAAGTATAATCTAGATGAAATTAAGCAGTTAGTGCTTACTGATAAGGTAAATAGTTTAATTACGCGTTTAGAAGTCAATCCTAAGGATTTTGCTAAGCAAAATAATCAATTACAAGAAATTGCTGAGTCTTCTCGATTGGGGATTCCTTTAACGATTAGCATCGATCCTAGAAATACCTTTTATTATGATGATAAAGTGACCAGTAAAAGCGGTTTTAGCCAATGGCCAGGAACTTTGGGGATGGCGGCGATTGGTAATGAGTTTGTGATTAATGAGTATGGTAATATTATTCGACAAGAGTACCGTTCATTGGGTGTCACTCAGGCATTATCACCCATGGCTGATCTGGGAACTGAACCAAGATGGTCTCGTTTTGAGGGGACATTCGGTGAAGATCCAATGCTGAGCAAAAGCATGGTTCGTGGTTATATCTCTGGTATGCAAAATGGTAAACTTGGTCTAAATTCACAAAGCGTGTCAGCCGTGGTTAAACATTGGGTTGGCTATGGTGCCGCCGAGAATGGTTTTGATAGTCACAGTTCTTATGGTAAATATGCACTTTATTCGAAAAAAGATAGTTTGGAAGAGCATATCATTCCATTTATAGGTGCTTTTGAGGTGAATGTGGCAGCGGTTATGCCGACGTATTCGATTTTAAAAAATGCGGAAATTAATGGTCATAAAATCGAAGCAGTTGGTGCTGGCTTTAACCGTTATTTGTTAAAAGATTTGCTACGCGATACTTATAAATTTAAAGGCGTAATTATTAGTGATTGGAATATCACTAAAGATTGTAATGAAGTCTGTATTAATGGTAATCCGCCTGATGTTCCGTCTAAACCTGAAGGTATGCCTTGGGGCGTTGAAGATTTGACTGTCGAGCAACGGTTTATTAAAGCTATCGAAGCGGGTGTTCAACAATTTGGTGGCGTGAGTGATAGTTCTGTTATTGTGTCAGCAGTAAAAAATAATAAATTGGACGAAAAGGCAGTCGATAGTGCTGTGTTAGCGATTTTGACGCAAAAATTTGCTTTAGGACAATTTGAAAATCCTTATGTCGATCCAAACCAAGCTAGTCGTTTTGTTGGCAATAAAAATTTCCAAAAGATTGCTGATGAAGCACAATTTAATTCAATGGTTTTACTAGAAAATAATGATAAAGTTTTGCCATTGAAAGCGAAAAGTAAAGTCTTTTTATACGGTTTTGCCGATGACGCTAAAAATACCCTTAAAGGTAAAGTCACCATTGTCGATAAGTTAGAGCAAGCTGATGTAGTTGTGGCTAGGGTAAATGCACCTTTTGAGCAACCTCATAAGAACTACTTTTTTGGCGCAAGATATCATGAAGGTTCATTAGAATTTGCGGCGGATGATAAAGATATTAAATTTATCAATGAGGCGAGAAAATCACATCCCGTTGTAGTAACTGTTTATTTGGATCGCCCAGCCGTTTTAACACCTATTAAGCAAAGTGCTAATGCGATTGTAGCAAATTTTGGTGTTAAAGATGAGGTGCTATTTAAACGTTTATTTGATAGCAAACCTTATAATGCTAAATTGCCAATTGCATTACCAGATTCAATGGATAGTGTTATCAAACAATCTTCTGATTTACCAAACGATATGAAGGCGCTCTATCCGTTAGGTTATGGAGTAACCCGTTAGTCGCTCCTTTTTAATGTCGTTTTATTCTATGCTATTGCCTAAGGGCAATAGCTGTTTTGCGTTACATCATTTTCTCTATCAATTTTATCTTTAATCAATAGTTCTCACTTATTTCTTTTATTTTTCTTTTGAAGGGACGCTTCAGCGAAATTTTTTGAGGTAAATAATAAATATATTGAATGATGCGTTTAATTAATGATGTTTTGACAAGAGAGAAAAAATGGTGGGTCGTGAGCGATTCGAACGCTCGACAAACGGATTAAAAGTCCGCTGCTCTACCGACTGAGCTAACAACCCATAAAATAAGTAGTAAGTGGTGGGTGATACCGGGTTCGAACCAGTGACCCCCTCCTTGTAAGGGAGGTGCTCTCCCAACTGAGCTAATCACCCCAATGTTTCTTTCGAAAACTTCACGGTAAGAATTGGTGGGTGATACCGGGTTCGAACCAGTGACCCCCTCCTTGTAAGGGAGGTGCTCTCCCAACTGAGCTAATCACCCTTACCGTGTGGATGTGCATTATAAGGCGTGTCTTATTTCAGTCAACCTTTTTTTTTACTTTTCCTAAAATTTAGCCCTGTTCGGTGTAATTTTAGTCATTTTTTGGATGATACTTCGCAAAAATGGATTTTGTAGGTTTGAATCTAGATAATTGTGATTAAGATTGGACGATATTGTTTTTCAATCTATTTAGTATGATGGTTTTTAACAAAAGTCGCGTAGTAATTTATATCGAACCCACAAAACTGCACTATGAGTTAGTCGAATCAAGCGGGAAGGTGAATAAGGATTTTATCGTTTATCAAGATTTGGCTGATATCGATCAGTTTATGCATAATCTAAAACTACCAAGGTTAACGTCAGTTGAATTAAATTTAAGTGATGATTTTGTACAGTATCAGAAAACCACTTATCCCGATGTTAAATTGACGGTAAGCGAATTGACTAGTTATGTTGAAGCATCCCTATATAAACTTTTCCAACAATCTGGCAATCAGCTTTTTTTTGATTATGTATTCATTTCACCTAAAACATTAATGATTGCTATTTGTGAGCGTAAAACGGTTAATGACTGGTTAGATTTGTTCCAAAAATATGGAGTAACATTTGTCGGTAGTCATTTTGAAAATAGTTCATTTAACTTTCTACCATGGCGAAAACAAAAGGCAAAACAGCACCAATTCAAGTTACTTCTTTTTGTTGTTAATTTTATCGGGGTGTTGACCTGTTATTTTTTTTATCTTTTGATGAACACACAGTCAGACATCGAACACTATTCTCAACAACTATCTGCTCAACAAGTGTTGCAACAAGAGTTGTTGGCTGAATCTTATATTCCTAATCCTTCACCAAGTCAAAAACAGATCCAACAGTCGCTACAAATGCTTTCTAACAAACTACCAGCAACGATTTGGTTAAATCTGTACGAATATGAGCCTGAAAAAATTAAAATTACCGGTCGTAGTGTCAATTATGTGGATATTATCAATTTTAATCAGCAACTTTCTGCAAATGTGACGAAAAGTCAGGTAAAAAATATTGAGAAAAGTCAGGATAGTTTGTTGTTTCAAATGGATATTGAGTTGAATGAATAACGACTTTCTAGAGAGGCCGATTTGGCAACAATACTTAGTTTGTATTTTATTACCGTTAACACTGTTTTTTATTGGTTATCAATTTTTTATTCAGGACTTAAAGCAACAAGCTGATCAGCAAATGGCGTTGTATCAAGAAAAGCAAGTTGAAATTGAAATGCTTCAAGCAAGAATTGAACGTTATCATGCTGCTAAAAATAGTTCGCTAACTTTGATAACCGAGCATGAACTTGCTAACGCTATTGATCGTCATCATTTGAAGTTGATGTCGTTCAAACTGGAACAAAATGATTCAGCAACTTATTGGGATGTTGAATTAAATGGGCAATTTTTTGATTTTATGAAATTTATTGGCGATTTTAACGAAAATTTCTACTATTTGAACTTTCAACAGTTATCAATCGGTAAGCAAGATAATTATTTGCGGATTAGATTTAGTTTGTTGTTTAAGAAGGGTATGCAATGAGTCGCTATTTATTTGTTTTTGCATTGATGATGTGCTGTTTCACAGTGAATGCTGATGGTCATCGCGATCCTTTTTTGCAAAAGATTGAGCTAGGTTGCCAAGAACAGACCGATCTTTTAAATATGCAGATTCAGGCTTGGCAGTTTAGAGGATCTATTCAACGCGTTAATTATCAGCAATTATGGCTTTCGTCAGATAATGATTGGTTAGCTATTACTGATAATAATGTTCCTCATGTTTTGTTTCCTTGGGAAATTGAAGCTGTGTTCAGCGATAAAATTTTATGGCAAGCAAGTTTACCTGAGTATTGTAACGATAAAGTGCTTTGGACAATGCCGTTAACTAAATAAGATGAGATCGATATTTGAGGTTGTAATTAATGAATCAAGCCAGCCAACTATTTAGTCAATTAGTTCGTCAATTAGCAAAGAATTTAAGGCAATTGACGATTTTGCTTATGCTTTTATCAATTCCATGTTTGGCTGAGCCTTCCATTTCAGCACAAAAAGAATCAAATGATCTTATTTCAATGAATTTTTATCAAACGGATGTCGCAATTATTTTGCAAGCGCTGGCTGATAATAAGCAGATGAATTTAGTGATGATAGATGATATATCAACTAAACAAACCCTCAAACTTAAGAATGTTGATTGGCAAAAAGCTTTAAAAGTGGTGTTAAATTCAGCAAATTTACAGGCCGAAATTGAGGACAATATTTTGTTTGTCTCAAAATCTATTGAGCCGGAGGTGCTTGCGCAAAGAGAGTTATTAGAGCAAAAGGAACAGGAGTTAAATCAGCCGTTAACTTTGTTAACCATTCCGATTAAACATGGCGATCCTAATAATTTAGTAGAGACCATCCAGCAACAAGGATTATTATCTGAACGCGGAAAGGCGATAGTTGATAAGCGAACCAATTCAGTGCTTATTACTGATATGACCAAACAATTTGCGGATATTAAGAAGTTAGTTAAGGCTTTGGATCAACCCATTCCACAAGTCCATATCTCGGCCCATATTGTCACTATGAGTGATGAGAGTATGGAGGAGTTAGGGATTAAATGGGGATATTGGGGTAAATCTTCACAATTTTTTAATCAGCTGGATGTTGACCTTGGGGTCGTTAATCCTTCTTCTTCTGCGGGTTTTAATTTAGCGAAACTTTCTGGTAGTTTGTTGAATTTGGAACTTTCAGCATTAGAATCAGAAAATCAGTTAGAAATTATTGCTAGTCCGAATTTATTAACTGCAAATCAAAATATGGCATCGATTAAGCAAGGAACAGAGATTCCGTACGAAGTGTCAACGGGGGGGAATGGTTCGACATCCATTGAATTTAAACAAGCGGTATTAGGTTTAGAAGTTACGCCTAAAATTGTTGCTGATAAACAAATGATCTTGGATTTATATATCACACAAAATACTACGGGTCGTTCGATTAAGCGCCGTGATGGGGGAGAAGCTTTAGCCATTGAAACGCAAGAAATTAAAACTCAAGTGAAAGTTAAAGATGGTGAAACCGTGGTTTTGGGTGGAATTTTTCAGCAAGTTAATAGTAATGGGAAAAAGAAAGTACCTGGTCTTGCTCAAGTGCCAATTATTGGGAATGCCTTTAAATATAATGCTAAAAAAAATCAAAAAAGGGAATTAGTGATTTTTATTACTCCGCAATTAGTTGAGTAAATAGCGATGGAGTTGTATCATACTCTACCATAATTTATGACTTTGTATTGAGTTAGTTGATTCTCTGCAAAGTGTCGTTATTCTAATCACCAATTATTATAAAAGTTGAGAATATCATGTTTCATTTTGTTGCTTCTGATCTAGATGGTACTTTGTTAAATACCGAACATAGTTTATCGCCGTTTACAAAAAAAATTCTTCAGGCATTACGGGAAATGGGTATTCATTTTGCTTTTGCGACAGGCCGACACCATATTGATGTTACTCAAATGCGTGAAAATATGGAAATCGATGCTTTTATGATTACATCAAATGGGGCAAGAGTTCACGATAGTAATGGTAATTTAGTTTTTAGCCGTAGTTTTGATCCTAATTTAGCTAAAGAGTTGGCGGTAATTTGTAAAGACAGTCCATATATTTATACCCATGTTTACCGTGGCGATGATTGGCTAATTAATAAACCTGATGCCTATTCGCTTAGCTTTTTTGTTGATACAAAATTTAAATATCAATTTTTTGATCCAACTAATTTTGATACCAGTGATATTGCCAAAATTTATTTTACGACCTCTGATATTAACCATAACCATTATTTGGTGGAGTTGAAGGACAAAATTGAAAAGCAATATGGTAATAAAGTTAGCATCGCGTTTTCAACGCCAAACTGTCTTGAAGTTATGGCGGAAAATGTGACTAAAGGCAGTGCATTAAAGTTAGTGGTTGAAAGCTTAGGCTATCAACTCAAAGACAGCATCGCTTTTGGTGATGGTATGAATGATTACGAGATGTTAAAAATGGCAGGTAAGGGCTGTATTATGCAAGATGCGAGTCCTGAACTTAAAGCACTGCTTCCTGAGTTGGAAGTTATTGGATCTAATGCTGATGATGCTGTTCCCCATTATTTAGCTAATCTTTTACTTTAATCTATTAATTATGATTATTGATAAAGAATTAAATACATTAGGTTTGCGTTGTCCTGAGCCGATTATGCTAGTGCGTAAAGCGATTAGGGAATTAGCTGTTGGTCAAATACTGCACGTTGTTGCTGATGATTTGGCCACAACGCGTGATATCCCGAGCTTTTGCCGGCATATGGATCACCAATTAGTTAACTCACAAGTTGAATCCATACCATTTGAATATTGGATTAAAAAATCACATTAATATAGTGTGTTAAGCTATTTTTTATTACCTATTTTGATAAATCAATTTTTTTGAAATGATAACGAAGTGTGCGCCAGTCATTAGGCGCAAGGTTATCAATCATTAAAAAAAGAGTTCTTCTTTTACCATTTCGCCGTGATTTTAAATTAATAATGATTATATAACGTAGTAGTAGTGGTTTTCGCGTTAAATACCAACGCTGTTTGTACCAATAAATTTGGTGTATATATTCAAATAGCGCAAATTCACCTTTTATAGTTTTGAAATAGCAAATACTACGCCACCATTCGATTATTAAGATTAATATTAAAACAAAAGTATAACTATTTAATGAAGTATGCGCTAATTGCAATAAGCAAAGAATAATCAAAATAAGATAAAAGCAGGTTGCACTCAAAAATTGTAATAACGAAGGGGTAAGTTTTGTGCTCCACATATTAATCTTGTTTAAATTGATAAAATCACAATTATCTATTCGTTTTATCAGTTTTATTTAAAAATATAAAAATATTGTGAGATAATACACAAAATAATTTGAAAATTTACTAACTTTTGAGAACCTATCAATTAGTTGTTTAACCTGTAGCAAACCTATGTGGTATTTAATATCTGATCTATTAAGTTCTGCTAAAAAATTAAGTTATAAACTAATAAGTAATGGAATATGAAAGTGAAAATATATTAAAGGTAAATTTCTTTTTTAATTTAATATGTTAATAATTGTTTAATGGATTTAA
Source organism: Gilliamella sp. B3023 (assembly GCF_026536845.1). Taxonomy (NCBI): domain Bacteria; kingdom Pseudomonadati; phylum Pseudomonadota; class Gammaproteobacteria; order Orbales; family Orbaceae; genus Gilliamella; species Gilliamella sp. B3023. Next base: position 20,616 of record NZ_JAFNNH010000023.1, on the reverse strand, counting down.
ACAATTTTTTAAGCATGGGTTAGCGTCGCTTTTTATTTTGAGTCTTTTCGAGTAAGTAGTATACTCATCGGCTAAAATGGATTGAGATCAATTAATACAGTTTTATTATCTTTCTTTGATTTAAAATCAATTGGATAGGAATGATTTGTGATAATATTAAAAATATTAAAATTTTGCCTTAAACTTATAATCGGTTTAGTACTTTGTGGCTTAGTGATTGGTATCGCTGGCTACAGTTATTATTCTAAAGATCTGCCAGATGTAGCGACTTTAAAAGATGTTCGCTTGCAAACCCCAATGCAAGTATTAAGTAAAGATGGTGAACTAATCGCTATTTTTGGTGAACGTCGCCGAATTCCTCTAAAATATGATGAAATCCCACCGATTGTCGTTAATGCTGTTATAGCTACCGAAGATGCACGTTTCCATGAGCATTTTGGGATTGATCCTATCGGTATTGTGCGTGCAATGTATATCGGGTTGAAGGATAAGAGCTTTTCACAAGGTGGTAGTACTATCACTCAACAAGTGGCGAAAAACTTCTTTTTAACACCAGAAAAAAGTATTTCTCGTAAAGTAAAAGAGATGATTATTGCAATTCGTATGGAGCGAGAATTATCTAAAGACGAGATAATGGCGTTATATCTTAATATGATCAACTTTGGTTCGCGTGCTTATGGTGTGGCAGCTGCTTCATATACTTTCTTTGGTAAAACGCCAGATCAGTTAACTATCGATGAAGCGGCACTACTAGCTGGTTTACCTAATGCGCCTTCTGCCTATAATCCAATTTCCCACCCAGAAAAAGCATTAACAAGACGTAATTGGGTTTTAGGTCGTATGCTAGATCAAAATTATATTACTCAAGCGCAATATGATGAAGCGACTAAGAAGCCTTTAAATGCAAGTTATCATACGCCAAAAATTGAATTTTCTGCGCCATATGTTGCTGAAATGGCAAGACAGTTTATGTTCGATAAATTTGGTGAGAACGCTTATACCGATGGCTATAAAGTTTATACCACCATATCTAAGACAGATCAGGTGGCAGCAACAGAATCAATACAAAAGCATATTATTGATTATGATATGCGACATGGCTATCGTGGGCCTGAAAAAGTGTTATGGCAAAATAATGAGCCGGCCCTGAGTGACGAGAAAATTCAAGAAGCTTTACATAAATATATTTGCTATAGCGGGATGTGCCCAGCCGTGGTTCTAGAATCATCTGATAAGGAAGCAAAAGCAGTATTATCCGATAAAAGTAATATTACTATTGCCTTTCAAGATATGAAATGGGCGCGAAAATTTATCAGTGATAATCAACAAGGTGCCTCGCCGAGAAAGGTTAATGATACTTTAAAACCAGGTCAGCTGATTTGGGTTAAAAAATCTGGTGAGAATTGGGCATTAGCGCAAATTCCAGCAGTTAACGCTGCACTGGTTTCTCTTGATTCTGATAATGGTGCAATTAAGGCGATTGTTGGTGGTTATGATTTCAATTTAAGTAAATTTAATCGTGCAACACAAGCTTTACGTCAACTAGGTTCTAATATAAAACCATTTGTGTATACGGCTACGTTAGAGAAAGGGCTAACGATGGCGACGCTACTTAATGATGCGCCGATCGTTCGTACAACAGGTAGTGTGACTTGGCGTCCAAAAAATTCACCGCCTACTTATGCTGGTCCATTAAGAATGCGAATTGGTTTAGGGATGTCTAAAAATGTGATGATGGTACGTGCATTACGCGCAATCGGTATCGATTATGCTGCCACGTATTTAGAACGTTTTGGATTCCCAAAAGAGAATATTTCACATAATGAATCACTTGCTTTAGGTTCAGCTTCATTTACGCCATTGCAGGTTGCACGTGCTTATTCCGTTATTGTTAATGGTGGGTATTTAATTACGCCTTACTTGATCGAAAAAATTGAATATGACAATGATAGTGGCGTAATTTATCAGCATCAACCATTGATTGCTTGTCATAACTGTAAAGATGAAGTGGTAAAATTTGATTCTGTTTTAGTATCGTTAGATAACGTTGAAAACGAATCAAATGAGACGGGTAGTGAAGAGCCTGAAGAGGCAAATCTTAAAACAGAAGATAATTTAATCTTACCTAATATTAATAAAGACAATAAAACCACTGATGTGACACCTAAATATGCACCACACACCGTTGATAGTGGTATTGCATATATTATGAAAGATGGACTAAGAACAATTGTTTTTGGCGGTTCTGATTGGCAAGGTACTGCTTGGCGTGTAAAAGCATTAGGTCGTAAGGATGTTGGTGGTAAAACGGGTACTACTAACCAATCGAAAGACGTTTGGTTTTCTGGATTCGGTGGTAACATTGTTACCTCGGTCTGGATGGGGTTTGATGACCACCGACGCGCTTTAGGTCGAACTTTCCGCGCTGAAGCCGGTGCAGTTACCGCTAACCCTATTTGGGTTGACTATATGAAAGTTGCTCTTAAAGATGTACCTGAAAAACAAGATGTAAAACCGGATAATGTTATTTCTGTTACTATCGATCAGCGAACCGGTATGTTGCCAGGTTCTGGAGCGAGAACGATGTCAGAATACTTTATCAAGGGAACCGAGCCAACTACCTATGGATCGCAAGAAGTTGGTACCAGCGTGAAGGATTCACAAGGTAATACGCAAGAACTATTCTAAGTAAGGTTTTTATATGAATGGTTCTATAAGAATTATTGGTGGAAAATGGCGCGGAAGAAAGTTGTCAGTGCTTGATAAACAAGGCTTGCGACCAACCACAGATAGAGTAAAAGAGACTTTGTATAACTGGCTAATGCCAGTTATACAAAATAGTGTTTGTTTGGATTGTTTTTCTGGTAGTGGATCATTAGGTTTTGAAGCCGCATCACGCGGTGCTCAAAATGTCACATTATTAGAGAAAGATAAACAAGTTGCCAATCAGCTTAAGAAAAATAAGCAGTTGATTGCATGTGATAATGTCGAAATTTATTCGACAGATACTTTTCAATGGCTTGATAGACCAGCCCAAAGACAATTTGATATTGTATTTATCGATCCGCCTTTTCATTATTCTTTAATCGAGAAAACACTAGAGCTTCTTGAGAATAACCATTGGCTAAGTCCATCTGCTTATATTTATATTGAATCTGAGCTGGGGCATGATTTTAATATTCCATCAAATTGGTATTTGCATCGAGAGAAGACAGCAGGGCAAGTTCATAGCTATTTATTTATACGAGAAGAGAGATAATGTTCATACTTTTAGGTAAACTAGTCTATTTATTTATATGGTTATTTTTATTATTTAATCTTGTTCATCCGTTTCCTAAACCAGCAAATATTCTCGCTTATATTGGATTGGTTGCTTTTACACTTATTCATGGATTACAAGCATGGATATTACAATCAACAATGGTTAATCAAGAAAAAGAACAGGATAAATTTAAAGCACTTAGATTTTTTATTTTTGGTGTTTTTGAAGCACTTAGCTGGAAAAACAAAAAATAAAGAATAAAATAGGTTGTCAGGTATAAATATTTTTGTATAATGCTCACCACTTCTTTCGAAGCGTTCAATATGCGGGAATAGCTCAGTTGGTAGAGCGCAACCTTGCCAAGGTTGAGGTCGCGAGTTCGAACCTCGTTTCCCGCTCCAATTTCATCTCTATACAAAGTTTAGCTGTTAACTTAGTTCCAACACGATTATTTTTTTCCTGATTAGAAACTATCAGTCGTTTTAAAACCTCCGCCACCTGTTGATGAGCTGGATGAAAACCCACTGTCACTTGATGAACTGTAAGATGACGAGGAGGAAGAACTCGAAGAGGAAGATGAGCTCGAATAGGAAGATGATGATGATGAGCGTGAAGAGGATGAAGAGAAAGAAGAAGATCTCCTTGATGATGAATCGTCACTCGCCCATCCTGAATTATGATTAGATGATTTTAATTCTCTCCTTATTGCTCTATACCCAAAAAGGGTTTGAACAACTGTTTCTGGAAAAATTTGATTGCTAAATAGCTGGTCTAATAAATCATTAAGCTTGAACGATGGTATGTTATATTCATAAATTGAGCTAGGAATATTGTTTTCCCTAAATAAATAGAATGTTTGTTCAAAACGATTATAAACATTGTCTAATTCGTTAAGCGTTTTTAATAACGAGGCCAGATATGCATCAATATCAAGTATTTGTTTATTTATCGCGACAATTTTTTCTAATAATTTATCATCTTCTGTTGATTTAGTTTGTAAAGTTAAATCATTAAGTTGACTTAAAGATTGTTTTTGTAACAGTTTAACTAATTGATTTGAAATTAGTTTAAACTGCGAATTATTGCCTTTTTGAAGTTCTTGTAAGGTATTTTCTGTATCTTGTTTCTGTTTTTTATAATGTGCTAAATCTTGCTCAGTTAGCGCTATTGTTTTTTTCAATTTAGATAAATTTAGGTTAGTATCAACCTCGCGTTCTTTCCGCTCTTTTGCTTTTAATGCTTGCTCATATGCTCGTTTTTTATTATTAAACCGTAACTGAGATTCTTTATATAAATCTTTAAGCATTTTATGATTTTTGAAATTTTCTGAAAAATTGATAAACCTTGCTACCCATGAGTCTAAATAACGAAATATTTTGAAGGCTTTATAATTTTTCTCTCCAAAGCGACGATTAATTAAATAATTGTAATAGTAATTTTGTTGATATTGTTTCAATTTGGTTGAAAATTCTTGTTGTGAACTTTTGAAGTTTTTTGTTTCTTTGGTTAGCTCGTCTTTAGTAATGTTATAATTATTTAATAGTGATAGATAATCTGCATCATTTTCAAGTTGTCGAATCTTTTCCGCGGTTAATTCATCTAATTTTAATAATGTTTCATCCATTTTTTGTTGGGAATCAGCAATAAAATGATCTAAATTACTGGATTTATTTTTTAAATTACAGTTTAAATCCTTTAACTGTTTGATGATTTTCTGAATTTCCAAATCGTTATTTTGGGGAGATTCTAATAGATAAATAGTCGCTATCTTTTGATAAATCTCTACTTGTTTATTTGTCAAATCAAGGATTTTTTGACGAGAGTTTTGCACCTCGTTATTAGTTTTCTCGATTGCACTAAAGATTTCCTGAAGTTTTATTTCAATACTTCGTTCAATATTGCTAGATTGCATATTTACCACTCTAAAATCCTACCTGTTTTAACTGTATTAGGACAGTTAAATTCTAGACGACCAATTGGTTTTTTACATAATTTATTTTCATCAATATGCCCATCGGCAATTTTATCTTTTTTAACCTTATTAAATTCTTTTTGAGAAACCTGCTGACCAAACATATCTACGAGTTTCGTTTCACCTGTTTCAATACTGGTTACCCATAGCGGTGTTGCTATTCCGGATGATGTCGTTGGTGTGACAATCACATACCAAGATTTACCGTTTGTTTTTTCGTGGGTGCGCTCAACTCCTGATTTATAATTAGGTTTGTCAACAATAGTAAGTGTCAAATTAGTTTGAGCTAGATTGAAATAATAAGACATCATTTGTTGATAATTTTCAAACTTATCAAAGTTGAGATTTTTTAGGTCAGCTTGTAAATCACTTTGTAAAGCAATAACAGGTACCATATCCGACTTCGGAACTTTTAGGGCTAATAATTTCTGATTATCAATCTGAATTTTATTTATAATGGTTTTTGCTCGTTCTGTGGAATTGTAAAGTGTTTCAATTTGATTGAAATCGATAACTCTTTGTCCTTGATTAAGATTATCAAGAACGGTATCGACTGCATTTTGTAGTACGTGATACTCTTTGCTTGTTTTTATAAACTCATCATCATCTATTAAATTAGCTAGCCGCTTATCATCTTCCAATAATTTTTTTAATATATTTAATTGAGTTCTAATATCCGACAATTTAGTGGTTACTGAGTCATTAATTTGCTTAAATTGTTTAACTAAACTATTTTCATCATCTGTAATAAAAGCCCCGTTAATGGTTGGCTTGGTGACTGTGGGAATAATTTTCTGGCTAAGTAGATTAGAAATTGAGGTCTTTAAATTTTTTACTGGAATCTGCGCATAATGAACAGAAGTTTTATCAATTTGCTTAAACTCGTTGCGTAATTCTGTTAATGAATCTTCCGACGCTAATATTTGACTATAGTAACTATCAATTTCTTGTCTAACGTCTCTTGTATAGATTAAATTATTAAAAAAGATTAAGGCTAAAATAAATAAGAATATGCTAAAAAGGCTAAATATTAACTTTCTTTTGATATAACAACGAACTAGAAAATGTTGAAACCAAGGACGTTTAGGTGCAACAAACCGTAACCGATTATCAAACCAAAGATCTATTCCTTCATCAACGATTTTATCGTCCACAATTTGACCTTTGGCTTCATAGAAGGTTTTAATGTTTTCTTTTAAATTAGCTCGTAATCCTTCGCGGTCAAGGTGCTCAAGTAGTAATTGTTGTTTTTGATATAATTCATCAATTATTGCCATTGCACCTAGTTGGTCACTAAGTTTAACATCCTGCATTAACCATCAACCTTCAAGATAATATTATTAAAGCGCTGTTTTCCATCTTCCACTATACGATCGATTTCTTTAGCATTATCAATCGATTCATTTCTTAGCTCTGTAATTAATTGTTGGCTTGATTCTTGATAATTGACAATGGCTTCAACTAATGCACGTAAAGAATCAGCTTTAATCGTCGAACCATAACCAGCTCTTAAACCTTCTTCAAGTTGCTTATTAGCTGAAGTAGCAATACTTTCAATGCCTTTATTCATACCATCTTTCATTGCTTCTAGTGTTTTAGTGCTTTCACTCAAACCTGTCAATGAAGTTATAGAAGCGCTTAATGCAGTAAATACAATTTCGTTGGTTGAAAAAAAGCTTACACTTTGTTGGTAGACACGCTCTTTTATGGAGGTTGTTTGTTGCAATCTTGCAAATACTGCTTCGGCAGAATTATAAGAAACGGTTAAATTATTGGCGAGATCTAAGATGATTTGATAACGGCTATCTTCTTGTTGTACATTGCGTAGAGCTTCGTCTCTAGCAAGTTCTAATCGTCCTCGAGCGACATGATCATCACCTGTAAAATTATCAACTTGAGCAATAGCGTCGGTTAATTTTTGTTTGCGTTCTTCAAGACGATCTGTCGCAATTTGCAGTACTTCTTCAGCAACGATTTGAGCTTGTTTTAGTCCAAAACGAAAATCTTGGTAGGCGTTTAAAATAATATGTTCACGCTCGACTTGATTACTTGTTTCTTTTGAAACATCTAAATAGGTTTTTTTTATTAAACTAAAACGATCAGGAATAGAACCACGTTGAAATGTCATCCAACCCATTTTAATTTTTTCCAAAAGATCTAACTTTCCGTCATCTAACCAACCAAGCATTTTTTCCATATCGGTACGAATACTATCAAAATGCTTGACAATATTAGAATAGCGATCAGAAACATGTACGCCATCAATTTGTTCCCGGACTACTTCATTAAATGCGCTTTGTTGTTGCAAAGTGTGAGCAATGGCGATAATACGATTTTTATCAATTTCAGCAACATTATCCAATAACTTTAAAATTGGCGCATCAGCCTGAGGTTTAACCATGATGCCGATTTTATTCAACAACTGTACTGCTCTATCTACATATGAAACTATTTGACTAGACATGTTTAATATTCCTTTAACTATTGTTCCTTAGTTAATTAAGAAAACTAAAAAGATTATATATCACTAAAAAAGTTATCACAAATTAGGATTAATTAGTTGTGAAATATAAATTTTAATTAAACTGTGATAAAAAACTAAGCTAAAGATGAACAAGGTAATAATATCCAAATTATTGAATATACCTAGATTTGACTTCCTCCTAGTTCTATAGGCCTAGAAGGAGGTCCATTTTAATTTCATTTGCATCTTTTTTATAATTTTGCTAACTTTTCCTGCCAGTATTCTTGATATTGTGGTAGGCGTTTTTGTGCAGTTTGGTACACCTGTTTTAGTTCAGTAGTATCGAGTTTTCTTTCCAGTCTCTCCATGGCATAATCTAGTTTTTTCTGCTGCATATATGCCATAAACAGTAGTGAGGCATCATACACTTCACCCATATCCGGCGTAATTTTTTCAAGCTGTTTGATTGCCCGATAATTATCATCCTTATAAATCCCGGCTCTTAAAGCTTCATCCAAATAGATTATACCGGGCTTGGATTTATCAATATTTGGGATTCCTTTGGGACTATCGAAGTAATAGTGTTGTTTTCGCAGTGCGAGTAATTTTTCTTTATCAGGCGCTTGTTTGTTCATTGCAACAGCAATCTTAGCAAAATCCATTACACCGTAAATTAGCTGAGCTTGGTTTTTACCATAAATTCCCATACCCACTTGATAGGGGGTGCCACTAAAATCAATCACTATTTTTTTTCCAAAGCAATACGCCTGTTCTGCACCCCAAATAATAGTAGAGTCGGGATTTATTTTATTCTGCACTTTATAAAATTGGATAATAGCATCGAAAATGTAGGGATTCGTTATCGTTAATGGTGCAAAAATAATTGCTCTCCATGGGGAATCATAAGTATATAATTCATCGAGATCAAAACCGCGTTTTTTAGCTTGCAATGGTGTAATGACACAAGGTGGATTTTCAATAAAATCTTGCTCATCGATGATTAACGGTTCGGAATCGCTTTTTGGTTTAGGTGAGATGTTATAAAAAATTGGTTGACTGCTAACTTCTCCTTCATCCTTAAGAGCTTCTAAAGCTAAATCATGAAAATCTGCATATATCAGTTTTTCTTGCGGATCAGTCGCATTATTAAATAATTTTTTTAACTTTTTAAGACTATCATTAGGTTCACCAAAAAGATATTCTACTAAATAAGTCAATTTACAATATGGGTTTTTGGGCTCGTTACTTCTGTAATAATCCGTCAGACTAGCTAAATTTTGCGGAATTTTATAAAATTGACTGGATAATTCAGACATATGTTGACCTTGAGTTAATTGCAATAGCGCAATCGCAACCGCAGTTTCGGGCGTAATACCCCAATATTTTTCCAGAACAATACCAAAATTACCTGCCAAATATTCATGGTCACCATCGGTTTCAAGTGCAAATTTAATAGCCAAATCCATATGTTTCACATCCGTCATTGCCAGGGCAATAGCAGCAAATGCCCCGGCGACTGAATTATATTCATCTTGTAAATCAAAACTACAATCAAATTCATACATGGTTAAGTCAACAAACTCTCTTATTTTATCATGTAAACTTTCGTACATGGCTGCTTTGCGGAAAAAGACATGTGAACAACAGGCGATTCCTCCTGCCCCTAGCTCTAATTCTTCAAAGTCTTCATATTCTTCAACGTATTTAGCGAATTCAGAATAGTATTCAGGCTTGGCAACAAAATAAATATGAAGCCAATGCCCCTCAAATATTTTTGAATAACCTTTTGCCATTAAGTTATTTAAATAATCAAGCGCATCGGAATATGCCTGTTCGCTTTCTTGTTTAAAGCGTAAATAAATTTCTCCGTCAGTTGGCATGGCTCTGGCGATAATAGTGTCAGTTTCACAAAAAACATCAGTTTCAGTAAAAGTATCATAAAAACGTTCGGTTTCTGATTGATTGTCTGAATCGTCTTTTTTTCCTGGCTTGCTATCTCTAATGCCCAGCTTATCCCACGCTTGTTTTTGTAGTATTGCTGGTTCATATCCTTTATCAACTAAGTCTTGAATATGTATATCAGCATATTTAAATCCAAAATTTTCCCATTCAAACTGTAAATCAACTAAACGCCATTTGTTATAATCAAAATCGCAGTATTTATCTAACAAAGAACGTCCCTTCGATTCAGCCTCTTTTTCACCCGAATAAAGATATTTTTTTAATAATGCTAAAATTCTATCGGTATCATAATTATCAATAATGCCATTGAAGGCAAAATATTCCTCAACCGTGTTAGTTAGCAAATCTGCATGATATTCTTCTGATTGCTCCAGATATTTTAGGTCGCTTTCAAGCTCAAGTATCTTTGTTTGTCGGTAGGTTTGTTCTATTGGTGTTTCGATAAGAATATTATCCGGTTGACAAAGACTAATTCTGAAATATTTACTAGTCATATCAGCAAAAAAACCATCATCCAGCATTTTTTGAAGTTTTTCGGTAAGTAGTGAAACTAAATATTGATTATTTATCTCAACACCATAAATACTCGCATTATATTCTAGCTCATTTATACTTTCTGAATAATAGCGTTTGGAATTTCGTTCATTGAATAAAGCATATATTTCCAGCGTTTTATAATCAAAGGTGATATTAAAGCCACAAACATTTTCAGGGAATTTGTTAGCTGGAATATTTTTTTCATCTTCTGCCTGAGTAGTATCAAAAATGCTCTGTAATGCGTTAACTATTTTATCCACCATTTGTATCGGATAATCGGTAAAATATTGTTCAGCCAGACGATGGATTGATTCGACGTGAGTCTTGTTGTGGTCATAAATATATTTCATCACGCCTTGGGCAAAGATGCCTACAAATTTATTTTCTGGATCTCTAATTTTCAAAAGATAAGTAATGCAATCAAAATGCATAGGTGAGATGTTCTTCATAAGTTTTGAAAAAATGAGTTGAAGCATCTCTCTGATAAAAATTTGAAATTTAAGATCATTTGGACTTAATGCTTTTAATTGTTCAAATGTCGCTTCGATATCGAATTGCTCACCTTGCTTTATATAGTTTTGTAACAATATTTTTAAGTTATCAAATTCTTGTTCTTGTTGTGTTTTGGTTAAAGTGCCTTCTTTGATCGGGTTATTAATATTTTTTGTTAGTTGTTGAACGGGAGGAACTTTACGTAACTCTTCTAAATCAAATGGATTCGGTTGACCTTCACCAACCCATTCGTCGAGGTAAAACCATGGTTTTTCTTTACCGTCATCAATCACATCTTTGGGTGGTGTGGGTTTGGGGTGGTTTTTCGGTTTTGGGGCATCGGGCATTTTGATGATTGTTTTTTCTGTACAGGTTGATTGTTCAAGCGCTGGTGGGATCGCTTTTTCCTGATAGCCTTTTTTGATTTTCGATCTGATCAGTTTGTTGGCTTCTTTTTCCGCATCGGCAGGCGATGAAAACGTTTTAACTTGTGTTTGTCCTTTTGTTCCTATCTTACCAAATACGATTGTTAGGGATTCGTCTTGTTGGGTGATATACCAAAATTTATTCGATAATGTATCCTTAAACTCCAGATAATACTTCATTTCCTATATTCCTAATTATAATTCTATGTCAGTTCTTATAAATAAATTGAAAAGTAATTAATATAACTTTTTAGTTTATAAAATTTTGATTATAAAAACGACCATTATGTGTGTGTTGATTTAGTAAAACCGAGATGAATAATTTTATTACTATAAATTATGTTATTGACTAATTTTTAACAATAATTTTCTATAATTGCTTTCGAATTAGAATATTGCTTAGCAGTTTTTTAAGAAACTTTACATTATTATATGTAAATTTTTATAATTTTATTGTTGTTTTTAATGGTATATGGTACAACTAGCAATTGATAGTTCATTTATTTGAAAGGTTAATTCCTTAATATTTCTGAACTATCAATACTTTTCTTTTTTCCATCTTAAATATTTAAAAATGATTTTGAGCTTTGTTTTTCAATAAAGTAATAATTGTTTTATCTATCAACATGTTATCCAAGTTATTTAAAAAATAAATCCAGTATTTATTTTGAAATGTAAGGATCACATTATTCAAGAGTTTCATTAATTAAGTTTTTCATGTTTTTAAATTAAAAATTGGATTATAACCAATAAAAGATTTAGTGAGATAAAATATGAATAAAATAAATAAGTTAATTTTGAATTCACAATATGCTGTTAGTAATTCAAGGAAAGGAAAATTTAAAGGTAAAGCATCTCTAATCAAATTTATTACTACAACGAGCATAACTTTAGCAATGACAAATCCAAGCTTTGCTCAGTGTATTACTAGCGATCCAAATAATCAGGCTTGTACCGGTGATGTAAATAATCCCAACGGTAATGGGTATGAAAATACAAATTCTTCTGATATTTTCTCTTTTGTCCAATCTGATGGATCTATTACAGGTAGTAAAAATGGGGTAGAAATTAATTACCATGGCAATGGTATTTTGAGCATCAATACATTAGCGAAAGTTTTTGGTAACGGAGGGGATGGAATTAATGCTCAAAATAGTAGCAATTCACAAGATATCAAAATAACACAATTAGTGAGTGGTGAAACGAGAGGGAGTAAATCGGGCATAGAGGCTACTAATAATGGTAAAGGTTTAACCATTATTAATACAGCTGGAATAATCTCTGGTAATCAGGATAACGGTATATCAGTGCTCAATGGGACTCAATCTACCGATTTAACTATTAATCAATCAAGAGGCAGTATTGAAGGGCATAATCGTGGAATAAGTGCTGAAAATCAAGGTAATGGTATCTCTGAAATCATTGTTTCCGGTAATGTGAATGGATTGAGTAGTGAAGGTATATTTGTAAAAAATAGCACTAATAGCAAGAATATTACAATTAATCAATATGATGGTAGTACGGTTAGTGGGCAAAGTTATGGTTTGGCCGCTTATAATAATGGTAAGGAACAAACTGATATCACCATTGCTGGTTATGTTGAAGGTCGTAATAATGATGCAATTTATTCAGAGTCGTCAAGTACAACATCAGATGTCTTTTTAACGCAAATGGCTGATTCTCAAATTAAAGGTCATAATAACGGTATTAATATTCTTAATAATGGTAATGGATTTAGTGATTTAATCATTTCTGGTTCGGTAACAGGTGAGCAAATTGATGGTATTGTTGCTAAAAATCTTTCAGATACATCAACTGCTATGTCTTTGAGACAGTTAGGCGGTAGTATTTATGGTCATGTGAATGGTGTGAATTTATTGAATAATGGTAATGGTGATACCACTATCTCAACTAAAAATAATATTCAGGGTGATCAACAAGATGGTATTGTAGTTGTAAATGGAACTAGTTCTAGTAATATAAAATTAAATCAGATATCAGGTACGATTAAAGGTCATAATAATGGCATAAATATCACTAATAATGGTAAAAAGTCGACGATCATTTCAACTTCTGGTGTTGTTGAAGGTGCTCAAAACGATGGAATTAGGGCAATCAATAACAATTCGACAACCTCTAATATGAGCGTTATTCAGTCAAATGGCACAATTCATGGAAATCTTAATGGCATAAATGTAACGAATAATGGACAGGGCTATACGTCAATTCAAACAGCTAAAAATATTATTGGTGATCAAAATGATGGTATTGTGGTTACTAACGGTAATACATCAAGTGATTTAACGATAATCCAATCAGCAGGTAGTATTGCTGGCAAACTTCGTGGCATTAATTTAACCAATAATGGAAAAGGGAATACAAATGTTAATCTTAGTGGCTCAGTAACAGGCGATATTAATGAAGGCGTTGTAGTTCAAAATGGTACGCAATCAAGTCACTTAAATTTAATTCAGATAGCAGGAAAAATCAAAGGTTTATTAAATGCGGTTAATTTAGTTAACAATGGTGTCGGTTCAACAAGTGTCAAAACTTCAGGCGATTTAGAGAGTGTTCAACAACATGGTTTGTTCGTTTTAAATAATAGTACAGCCAATAATCTTAATATTGAACAATTTGGAGGTACGATTACAGGTAATTATAATGGACTTAATGTAACCAATAAAGGAAGTGGAACGACTGAAATAAAAATTGCAGGTAAGGTTTTTGGTAATAATTCTGATGGCATTTTTGTGCTTAATGATGTTGCGGCACAGAACTTAATTGTTTCTTTGAACGACTCAGGTTTTGTTAAGGGCCATAATAAAGGACTCAATTTAACAAATAAAGGAAATGGTGAAACAAAAATTCTCTTAAATGGCAACATTGAAGCTGATCAAGATGATGCTATTTATGCTATAAATGAAAATAATGCTACTAACTTGACTGTTCAACAATTAGCAACCAGTAGCCTTAATGGTTTAAGAAATGGCATAGAATTAGAGAATACAGGATCTGGTTCTACAACTATTACTACTTATGGAACGGTTAGTGGTGAACAACAAGCTGGTATAGTTATTAATAATCGTGGTACAAGCACTGATGTTAATGTTAAACAAAATTCTGGAACAATTTTTGGTAAAAATAATGGAATAACAATCAATAACAGTGGTACTGGCTCAACGGTTATTGATATCTATGATACGGTTTATGCGAATGGGACCGATGTAAACAATAATTTAGATGCGGGTATCTATACAACGGGTAAATCAGACACAACAACTAATATTAACCTTAATGATGGTGCTAATGTTTATTCTGTTCTTGGTACTGCAATAAGAAATGATGTGACCAATTCTATTGTTAATTTAAATAGTGGTTCTAAAGTAAGTGGTAAAATATTACTAGGAACAGGTGATGATACGCTTAATATCAATCAAGGCTCTGATATTTCAGATTTAACCATGATTGATGGTGGACGTAAAAATATTCGAGCTAGTTCATCGAATGAAATGGATGTTCTTAATTTTAGTACCCATCTAGTTGGATCTTCTGATTCAGTAGGTATTCGTGGTGATGTAGCGATTCTTAACTGGGAAAATATCAATGTTGGTTCAAACGGAAGGTTATCATTAACTGGTAACTTAAATACCGATAAGCTTACTCTAAATTCAAATGCTATTTTAGATTTTGTTCCAAGGATACATCAAGCTTCGGTAAGTGGCGATGTTTATAATAGTGGTACTATTGCGCTGAATAATAATTTTACTGGAGATCATCTAACTATAACCGGTAATTATATTGGTAATAATGGTCAGCTTTTGCTTGATACAGTATTGCAAGATAGTAGTAGCTCAACTGATAAGTTGTTTATTGGAGGGAATGCTTCCGGAAATACATTGGTTAAAATAACCAATATTGGTGGATTAGGTGCAGATACTGGCAAAACGAATGGTATTGAAATTGTCAATGTTAATGGTGTAAGTTCGAACGATGCATTTAATTTAGAAGGATCACATTTAGATGTGGGCGCTTATGAATACTATTTACATAAAGGCGATATTAATCAACAAAATAATAACTGGTACTTACGTTCTAGTAAACCTACTGAACCAACTAATCCAATTAATCCGACGAATCCAACCAATCCAACAAACCCAACAAACCCAACAAACCCAACAAACCCAACAAACCCAACAAACCCAGAGCAACCTGTTAATCCAGTGTCTCCGAATAAGGTTGCTTATCGTAAAGAAGTACCAATGTTTGCTGGGGTAGCGGCACAATTACGTCAGGCTGATTTAATTATGCAAGCAAATATGCATCAACGTATTGGTAATACTTTACTACCAGACTCAAAAATTAGTTGGGGACGAATAATCGCTGAGCGCACAGATATAAAACAAAATGGCATAGCTGATACACATAGCAAAGGGAATTATACTGGTTTCCAAATAGGTAGCGATATCTGGAAAGAAGAAGATAGCTATTGGCGTGTAGGTGGTTACTTCGGTTATTTACATGGTAGTTTAGATGTTGATGGTTTTGCCAGTAGTATGAAAGGATATGTAGGAAAAAATCGCTCAAATAGTTATTTCTTAGGTCTCTATGGTAACTATATGGATGAGAATGGGGCTTACTTAGATTTGGTGTTCCAAGGGGGGCGTCATAAAGTAGACATTAAACCAAATTATAATAAAAATAGTAAACAAAAGGGAAAAGGATTAAGTGCTTCCGCGGAAGTCGGTAAACCATTTGATTTAAATTATTATGATTGGCGAATTGAACCTCAGTTTCAAATTATTCACCAATGGATGAATCTTAATAATAGTCATATAAGTGGTAATACCACCGTCAAACAAAGTCATAATGATTCATGGCTTTTCCGAGTGGGTGCTAGACTTGAAAATCATTTCCAGTCAGAGTTAGGAACGTTTCGTCCTTATACTCGTTTAAATTTATACTATTCGCCCGATGGTTCAGATCGTATAAGATTTGATTGTTCCAGAGTCTCAACTAAATTTAATAGTGGTGCTGGTTATACAAGTACGGAATTGGCTATTGGTGGTAGTTATGAATTTAATAATCAAATTAGTGCTTATACTGAGATTGGTCATACTTGGTCCAATAGTGGAGATGCAAACGTTAAGTCGCCAATTAATGGCTCTTTAGGAATAAGAGCTAATTGGTAACACGAGTAATAAACTAAGTTGTTTATCTTC
The DNA here is from genome assembly GCF_026536845.1 of Gilliamella sp. B3023. NCBI lineage: Bacteria > Pseudomonadati > Pseudomonadota > Gammaproteobacteria > Orbales > Orbaceae > Gilliamella > Gilliamella sp. B3023. The sequence continues at coordinate 4,283 of NZ_JAFNNH010000023.1, read as the reverse complement.
CTGACCGATACTTTTAATAGAAAGTATCGGTTTTTTTCTTTATTCATTTAAAATAATTAATCTTAATAATTAATCTAAGTCATATAAAAAATAGTTATCATAATAATTTTTTTATAGTTTTAAGATTTATTTATGGTAATGTTTTTGCATTGTTTTGTTATATAAGGAAGTTCCATGACTCATTCAACCAATCCTTTGGTGCGTTTTTATTTTAAAGTAGGGCTTATTCCTCAAATTGTTTTGGGTTTGCTCTTAGGTATAACATTAGCAGCAATTTCTAAAGACGTTGCGTTAAATATGTCTTTTATTGGCTCGCTTTTTATTAATGCCTTAAAATCAGTCGCGCCAATTTTGGTACTTATTTTAGTTATTGCGTCAATATCTAATCACCAACGTGGTAAACGCGCTAATATGGGTAAACTTTTTGCCCTATATTTTTCGGGAATGATGTTGGCCGCTTTGTTAGCAACTATTGCTAGTTTCATCTTCCCTTCTGATATTTCATTAGGTGATGCTGCTGATCAGAGTAAATTAACACCTCCAGGTAGTATTATTGAAGTATTAAAAACTCTGCTAAATAAAATGATAGACAATCCAGTTAATGCGCTTGTTAATGCTAACTATATTGGGCTCATTGTTTGGGGAGTCGGAATTGGGATTGCATTAAGACACTCAAGTGAAACAACCAAAACGATGATGAGCGATCTTTCTTTAGCAATTTCATTCATTGTAAAAATCATTATTCGTTTTGCTCCATTAGGGGTTTTTGGTTTGGTTGCTTCAACACTTGCAGAAACAGGATTTGGTGAATTACTTAAGTATGCTCATCTATTAGTTGTATTAGTGTCTTGTATGTTAATTGTGGCATTGATTATTAATCCATTATTAGCTTATATTGTAATGCGTAAAAATCCGTATCCATTGGTTTTTACCTCATTAAAAGATAGTGCTATTCCTGCTTTCTTTACTCGTAGCTCAGCAGCAAATATTCCAGTTAATATCGAAATTTGTAAAAAATTAAAAATGGATGAAGATACTTATTCTGTCGCCGTACCACTGGGCGCAGCAATTAATATGTCAGGAGCGGCAATTACTATCACTATTTTAACGTTAGCTACCGTAAATTCTTTGCATATAGACGTTGATATTCTTTCTGCAGTGTTACTTTGTATTGTGACGAGTATATGTGCTTGTGGTGCATCAGGAATCGCAGGTGGTTCATTACTGCTTATTCCTGTCGCTTGTAGTATGTTTGGAATACCTAACGAAATTTCAGCTAAAGTTATTGGTATCGGTATAGCTATTGGTGTTATTCAAGATTCGGTTGAAACTGCGCTTAATTCATCAAGTGATGTTGTATTTATTGGTGCAGTATCAGAAAAAGTAAAACGTAATGAAACAAAATAGTTTTTTGATATTTAGAAATTAGTTTGTACTTACTTTAATAGCCTGATAAATAATAAATTTATCAGGCTTTTTTACAATTAAAAAGGTTTAATCACAAGGCCAATTATTGCATTTAGTGATATGACTATTTATCATAATTTAAAGCTCAATCATTGATATTCACCTAATATGTTGGAACTCTATGTCAATTAATCAAAATACTTTTGCAATAACACCTACAAGAATAGGTAATACAAAAAAAGGTAATGAGACAAGATCTGCCTTGATTCGTAGTGGAGTAGAGTTGATGACTACTTATGGGTATATTTCATCAAACATTGAAAGAATCTTAAAGCAGGTAGGAGTCCCCAAAGGTTCTTTTTATCATTACTTTAAAAGTAAGGAAGACTTTGGAATAGCAATTATAGCTAGCTATGACAGTTTTTTTACTCATAAATTAAATAAGCATTTAACCAATTCATCGATTGGTTCAGCTATTGATCGAATTTTAGCTTTTTATGAAGATGCAAAGCAAGGTATGGCAAAATATGATTTTAATCGAGGTTGCCTAATCGGTGAATTGATACAAGAAGAATCGTTATTACCGGATGGGTATGCACAAATACTTGAACAAATTTTACAAAATTGGCAAGCCAAACTTGAAAAATGCTTACTACTGGCACAACAATCTGGAGAATTAAGTTCACAAGCCAACTGCAAAGCACTTGCAGAATTTTTTTGGATTGGTTGGGAAGGTGCAGTAACTCGAAGCAAATTAATAAAAAAATCACAACCTTTAGATCTGTTTATGCAACTTTTTTTTGATAAAATCATCAATTAATATCAAAAGTTAATTTTGATTTATTTACCAATGCCGTCTTATTTTACAAACGCCATCTTATTTTACAAACACAATAACGACCATCAAAAGACACTTTGCATTATTTCGATTGCCTATCTTTAGGCAATATGATACAAATAAAAACGAATTGTCGAATTAGCTAGTTAAGCAAAAATCGATAATTTCAATAGTTAATCTTTCCACCCTGTACTTTGTGACACCATTTTATTTGTATTCATAAATGTCTTTAAATAATGTTTTTAATTTTTCAATAGGTTATTTTTTGTCTTCTTAAATGAAGGATCAGTTTTCATTTGGTTAATCTCTAACAGCATCTTCAATTAAAAGCTATATTTTACATAAATAGAATCATCTCTGATTAAGTGAGAGGAAATAATGAACAAAGTCTATAAGCTTATCTGGAATGCAGTTCGTCAAAGTTATGTTCCGACTTCGGAAAAAACTCAATCAAAAGGTAAAAGTTTTTCGGTTAATTTGCTGACAGTCGTTAGTTTAACTTCTGTGTTAACATCTAACAGCTATGCAAATGACACAGCCAACGATTTAAAAAATGACATACCTATTCAAAAGAGCATCATCAATCAATCATTAAACTTGTCATACAATGACAAATATCAACAAAATTTTATTAATCAACGTGTCGGTATCAGTCCCTTTGCTACCACAAAAATCATTACAATATCAAACGACATTGAAAACGCAAGTGATGGATACGACTTATCAACTGATACCAACACTACTGATCTCACCTTTAACCAAGCTGCTGGCTCAATAACCGGTCAAAATAGTGGTGTAAACATTTCTCACGGCGGTATTGGTTCAAGTAATATCATGCTGTCAGGTGTCATAACAGGAAAATCGGATAATGGACTTGTCGTAAAAAACACTGATACTACAAAAGATTTAAAAGTCACACAAATGGCTAACAGTACTATTCAAGGCAAAAATAATGGTATTGAAGTCGAAAATAAAGGTAATGGAACCACAACACTCACCACATCTGGACAGGTTGTCGGTGAGCAATCTAACGGAATACAAGCTAATAATGATAAGAATTCAAAGGATCTTAAAGTTATACAACTAGTAGGTAGTATATCTGGCGGCGCCAACGGAATTTATGCAAACAATAGCGGGCTTGGATCGACAAGTGTCACAACCTCTGGCGAAGTCATTGGCGCCCACAATGAAGGAATTTACGTACATAACGATAAAACCGCCAAAGATATAAACGTTACACAAATGAAGGGCAGTAGTATCAAAGGATACTCAAATGGTGCAAGTATTATTAACGACGGTATAGGCTCAACCTTGGTTAATGCGTCTGGAAATATTGAAGGCCAAACCACAAATGGAATGTTTATCATTAACTATGAACAAACAGAAGATCTCACCGTCGATCAAATAGAAGGCACTATTCATGGTAGTACCAACGGCATTAACATGAATAATTATGGTCGTGGTTCAACACTTGTCACGACCTCTGGTAATGTTATTGGTGATCAAGATGACGGGCTATTCAGCACCAATGATACCAACGCTCATGATCTTACTCTCAATCAATTAGCAGGAAAAATTCAAGGTAAGAGAAATGGCATCAATATGGCGAATAATGGTAAAGGTTCAACCTATATCACCACATTAGGTGAAATTATTGGTACTGAAAATGATGGGCTCTATTCCATTAACGGCAATAGCAGTCAAGATCTAATTGTACATCAATCAGGCGGTACTGTGCATGGTAAACTTAATGGTATCAATCTTGCCAATCATGGAAACGGATCAACCACCATCAATTCCGTTGGTGATGTCATTGGCGATCAGAATGATGGTATGTATGTGGCTAATGATGCCAACACACAAGATCTAACCATTAAACAAAACAGCGGAAAAATCAATGGTAATTTAAATGGCATTAATCTTGCAAATAAAGGGAAAGGCTCAACATTTATCACAACTAAAGGAACTGTGATAGGCAACCTAAGTGATGGCATGTATGCAATTAATGAAAATACCACTCAAAACCTTATCGTAGAAC
>NZ_JAFNNH010000022.1:0-41778 GCF_026536845.1 Gilliamella sp. B3023 | reverse complement strand
GATTTCTTGCTTCAGTTTGCTGTCTCAAGGGCTGCGTATACTACGCTACACCTTTTTATTCGTCAAGATCTTTTTTTAAAAAATTTGATCTTGTTCACCAACTTCATTATCGCCTGCTTTCGCTGACGCCGTGTCAGTGGATGCGCATTATAGAGCCTTAGAAAAATCATGCAAGCGATTATTGCAAATTTATTTCCGTTTGTGTTTTTTTTACACATAGCGCTGTGAAAATAAACTAATTCTATACAAATTTTACAAACTTTCTTTAATTTACTATTGATTATATAATTGCTTTTTTTCTATTTCAGTCTAACTTTTTAAGTGGATTTTTTATGCCTTTCACTTTTGCACATCCAGCAATTGTTTTACCTTTTTACAAAAAGCCTAAATTTTTTTCCATGACAACCTTAATTATAGGTAGTATGTCACCTGACTTTGAATATTTTCTTAGAATGAAAATAAAAAGTGATATGAGCCATACTTTATTAGGTATCTTTTATTTTGATCTACCAATAACATTAATGGTTGCTTTTATCTTTCACTTTATTATTCGTAATGAATTGATCAAGAATTTGCCCCATTTTCTTTATAAACGATTTGCTCATTATCTAAATTTTAATTGGAGTGAATATTGCTACCATCACTGGTTTATTGTCATAACTTCTGCATTAATTGGCGCACTATCTCATTTAGGTTGGGATAGTTTTACCCACTTAACGGGCTTTTTTGTACAGCACCTACCTTTTTTACAACAGACAATTTCATTAAAAAATACTAATATTCCTATCTACCAATTACTCCAACATGGAAGTACTTTGATAGGATTTAGTTTAATATGTCTCTTTATTTTCAGATTACCGATCTTGGTTGATAAGACAAATAAAATTAGCTTTCTATATTGGGGGACAGTGTTTTTGATTTTTTTAAGTTGTTTTTCTCTTTTTTTCGCCAATACTATTCATACCTTTGGTCAAAGTGTGGTGAACTTTATTAATGCACTATTTTTGGGGTTAATATTATCACCTCTTATCGTGAAAATTATACGGCACTAATTTTAAATGCCGTATAACAATAGTATTTTTAGAAAATTATGACTCTGCTTTTATTTTATTGGGTAAATCCGCCAAGCTATCAATTACCCAATCAGCTTGCGCTAATGCTTCTTCAGTAATGGCATCACCGGTTTTCACCAAAACCGTTTTTTTAACTCCGGCCTTTTTCCCCGACAATAAATCAGACACTCGGTCACCGACCATATAAGAGTTGGCAATATCAATTTTTAACTCTTTCGCTGCTGTTTGTATCATACCGGGATTTGGTTTTCGGCATTCACAGTCATCAACCAGAGGATCATGTGGGCAATAATAAACACCATCAATGTCAACACCTCGGTCTTGTAATGACCAATCCATCCATTCTGTTAAGGTATTGAATTGCTCGTCAGTAAATATGTTTCTCGCAATACCAGATTGGTTAGTTGTAATAACAAGTAAAAAACCCATTTCTTTGAGTTCTCGCATTGCATCAATTACACCATCAATAAAGTGGAATTTATCAATAGTGTGTACATAATTGTAATCTATATTAATTGTACCATCTCGATCTAAAAATATAGCAGGCTTCATGTTTAATCATCTTCCTTTTATAGAGGTGTCTATCTAGCTTTATATAGGATATTATCGATTGACATAGATGTCTAGACGTCTTAATATTTATCCATTCCTTTTTATTAGTATATATCATGATAAAACTTGAACACATCTCAAAAAATTTTGAGCACAATAAAACCACTATCCATGCTTTAAAGGACATTTCATTAAATGTTCCTCAAGGTAAAATTTATGGTGTTATTGGCAAGTCAGGCGCAGGTAAAAGCACATTAATACGTTGTGTCAATCTATTAGAAAAACCAACCAGTGGAAAAATATTTTTTGACAACCAAGATATCACCCATTTATCTAATCGAAAATTAATTGAAGTACGCCGAAAGATTAGCATGATTTTTCAGCATTTTAATTTGTTATCATCTAGAACTGTATTCGATAACATTGCTTTTCCACTTGAACTAAATAAAACACCTAAAAAGGTAATCAAGCAAAAAGTAAATGAGCTTATTGAACTTGTAGGTTTAAGTGAAAAGGCTGATGTCTATCCAGCTAATTTATCGGGTGGACAAAAACAACGCGTCGCTATTGCTAGAGCGTTAGCAAGTGATCCTAAAGTATTATTATGTGATGAAGCAACCAGTGCCCTTGACCCTGAAACAACACGTTCTATTTTAGCATTATTAAAAGATATCAACCAAAAACTAGGTTTAACCATTTTATTAATCACTCATGAAATGGATGTTGTTAAACAGATTTGCGACCAAGTAGCAGTTATTAGTAACGGAGAATTAGTTGAACAATCTTCAGTCGGTGAAATGTTTTCGCATGCTAAAACAGATATTGCAAGGCAATTCATTCAATCAACATTACACCTTACTATTCCAGATGATTATTTAGCTAGACTAACACCAGTACATAAAGAAGGACTTAATCCACTTGTTCGTTTGGAATTTTCTGGTGTATCGGTAGATTTACCTTTACTGTCTCAAATAGCTAAAGAATTCGAAGTTGATAGTAATATTATCAGCGCTCAGATGGATTATGCGGGTGGCGTTAAATTTGGTTTGATGTTAACTGAAATGAAAGGAAAACAGAAAAGTACTGCATCAGCAATTGCGTTTCTAGAAAAAAATAATACTAAAGTTGAGGTTTTAGGCTATGTTTGATTTTATTCCTTCATTTAAACCATTTGAATCGATTTTTCGCTATTTAGCTCAACATGGTTTCTGGGAAGATTTTGTTACCTTTTGTTCTTCATTTAATGGTTTTAGTGAAGCAATGCTATTCAAAATGGCACAAGCAACCGATGATACTATTTATATGGTGTTGTTATCAGGTTTTTATGGAACGTTAATTGGATTACCATTAGGTATATTGTTGTATGTCACCCGAAAAGGTAACATACTTGAAAATGACATTGTAAATTTTACATTCTCTTTTCTCACAAATATATTTCGAGCAATTCCTTTTATTATATTAATTTTATGGATAAAACCTTTCACAGTAGAAGTAATGGACATTATAACCGGCCAAGCCACCTTTTTAGGTAGACAAGGTGTTATTGTTCCGCTTAGTGTAGGTGTTGCACCTTTAATTGCAAAAATGATTGAAAATGCTTTACTGGATATTCCTAAAGGTTTAATTGAAGCTGCTCGTTCAATGGGAGCCACACCATTACAGATTATATATAAAGTTCTTATTCCCGAATCTCTACCTATTATTATTAATAGCATGACAATAACACTGATAACATTAACAGGCTATATTGCACTCAGTGGAGCTGTTGGAGCTGGAGGCTTAGGGCAATTGGCTATTCAATATGGCTATAATAGTTACAAACCCGCTATAATGAATACAGTTGTTATTTTATTAGTTATATTAGTATTCCTAATCCAAGCTATTGGCAATAGGATTGTAAGGTATGTTACTCATCATTAATTTTGGAGAAAATTATGTCAATTAAACAGCTAGCACTAGCCACTACTTTGGTAAGTGCATTTTTTTTAACAGGTTGTGATAATAAACAATCGTCTGTAACTGATAACAAACCAGCAGAACCAGCAAAAGTAAGTACTATTAAAGTTGGTGTAATTTCAGGTCCTGAACAAGAAGTAGCAGAAGTAGCCAAACAACAAGCTAAAAGCCTTTATAATCTTGATGTTGAACTTGTGATTTTTAATGATTACGTTACTCCAAATCAAGCATTAAATGATGGATTAATTGATATTAACGCTTTTCAACATAAACCATATTTAGATGAACAAATCAAAGAAAGAGGTTATAAATTAACTGTTGTTGGTAACTCATTTGTTTACCCTATTGCAAGTTACTCACACAAATTAAAACCGATTGAGAATAACAGTGAAACTGGGGAAGGTGTAAAAGTAACCTCACCTCGAGGCGAAACGTTCTTTATTCCAGCTAAATCAACAATTGCCATTCCTAATGACCCTACAAATTTAGGTCGTGCATTACTTTTATTACAACATGAAGGTTTAATTACTGTTGATAAGACAAAAGGTTTATTGCCAACTGTACTTGATATCACAAGTAACCCATATGAATATAAAATTATCGAACTAGAAGCTCCGATGCTACCTCGTTCGCTAGATGATTCGCAAGTCGATCTTGCTATTATTAACAATGCATTTGCTGGACAAGCAAATTTAACACCAAGCAAAGATGGTATTTTTGTTGAAGATAAAGAGTCTCCATATGTTAACATTATCGTATCGCGTGAAGCGGATAAAGATAATGAAAATGTAAAAAACTTTGTTAAAGCTTACCAAACTGATGCAGTAGCGCAAAAAGCTGACCAAATTTTTAATGGTGGCGCAATTCGTGGTTGGTAAATTAGCAAGCTATAATTTATTATATTCCGTCGGCATTCGTCGACGGAAATCATTAAAATAATTAAATAAAGAATCAACAATGACATATCAATTTGAACCAATTGGTATCATCCAGTCACCTTATGTTGAAAAATTTGCAGTGCCTCGTCAACCCAATCTGGTCAAAGCTGCTCAAGGTGAACTACATTTACTTACACCATATAACAATCCTATCAGTGTCAAAGGATTAGAACAGTTTTCTCATCTATGGCTTTTATTTCATTTCCACCATATTGAGCCAACCAAGAGGAGATTAACGGTACGTCCACCTCGTTTAGGAGGAAACAAAAGTTTAGGCGTATTTGCAACAAGATCTCCATATAGACCTAATAATATTGGTCTTTCAGTTGTTGAATTAATAGATATTATTGTTGAAAAAAATCAGGTGATTTTGAAGTTAGGGGGATTAGATCTCGTAGATGGCACACCTATAATTGATATAAAACCCTACTTACCTTACTGTGATAGCCATCCTGATGCGAAAGCGGGTTACGCTCAAATGCTCCCTGAACATAAACTTGAAGTTTCATTCTCAGCTAACGCTAAATTATTTATTGAATCCCAACAAGATTATCCACAACTAACCGAATTAATTGAACAAGTAATATCTCAAGATCCAAGACCAGCTTATAAACAAAAAAACAACCATGAGCAAACTTATGCAATCTCACTATATCATTTTAATATTAAATGGAAGGTGATAGGCTGCTTAGCCGTTATTGAAAATATACATATTATTGAACGGTAATGTTAATTTATTTAAATGATAAATTTACAAAACAATGAGATATGTAATTAAATATTTTTTTTGTAAAAATCCTTTACAAAAGAGTTACATAATACCGATAATATAGGTTGGTAAGGAAGCTTAATTCTGCTAAATTAAATGAGGGTTTAATTCCCTATATTTCACTTTGCCACTAAAGTTTTAATAATTTTAGTGGCACCTTTTATTTGCATCAATGATAATTGTTATTTTTCTTATTTCTCAATTCAGCAATATCTATCGCATCAAACAGATAATGTTTTCCACAATAATCACAATGAATGTCAATTTTGCCATCGTCTTCATTAAGAATCTCATCAATTTCCTTGGCTGGTAATGTCATTAAACTATCTTCACAACGTTGTCGTGAACAACCACATTTAAATACAATTTGTTGAGTTTCAAATAAGCGAACTTCTTCTTGATTATAAAGACGATATAAAATTTCATCAGTAGGAAGTTGAAACAACTCTTGGCTAGTGATGGTTTCAGTTAATGTGCTTAGAAGCTCAAATGACTCTTGAGTATTTTCATTTGCAGGTAACACTTGCAATAAAATCCCTGCAGCCATCGGTGTGTTATTATGCACTCCAGTTTTAACGAATAAACGAGTAGGCAGTTGTTCAGACTGCATAAAATAATTTTCAATACAGCCAGTTAGCGTTTCTTTTTCTAATCCAACGATGCCTTGATAACGTTCGCCTTTTTTAGGCGTGATGGTAATTACAATGTAACCGTTGCCAACCATCTCCCTAAGAGTAGCATTATCGGCAATTTCACCATTTACTCGCGCAACACCACGTAATTCTTGTAGATTATTGCCATTTACCACTGCTAATGTTAATGGCCCATCCCCCTGTAATTGCACAGCAATATCACCATCGAATTTCAATGTAGCGGTTAATAAACTGGTGGCTACTAATAATTCACCTAATAAATTCTGTACTGGAATAGGATAATTATGGTTTTCTAAAATAGATTGGTATGTTTTTTCAAGTCGCGTGATTTCCCCTCGAACAGGATGATTATCAAATAAAAACCGATTTAAAGTATCCATATTAATTGCCTTGTTGTCTTTCATATTTAAATTTAATTAATGTACGCCGCTCTTTTTTATCAGGTCGCCGGTCCGGATGCGGCATGGCTAATGCATTAAGTTTTCTTGCCTGAGCAATATTTTCACGTTTTTCAATGCTCTCTGGGGTTTCTTGGTAAAGATATTCCGCTTCTCTTGCGGTTCTACGCTGGTCATTAATGGCTAAAACTCGAATTGTCTTTTGCTCATTACCTTGCCTAAGCACTATCATCGCCCCAACTTCAACTATTTTGCTTGGCTTTGCTCGTTGGCCATTATAATGAACTTTTCCACCTTCAATCATTTCACGAGCAATGGAACGCGTTTTATAAAACCGCGCGGCCCATAACCATTTATCTAATCTGACGAGATGCATTGTTTCCTCGTTTAAGACTTAATACATTTATAACTAATATAAGTATCGTTTTATTAAAATCAATGTTGTGGATGAATTGAATAATCATTGCCACCTGTCGAAAAAATTCCAGATAAACTAAATGGAGCTATCTTACCGCGCAAATCAGCTCGATAATTTAACGACTCTGGAGGATTCTGTACTAACTTCCATCGATTAAGCAGCTCACTTGTGGTACCTTTGCTAATGAGGTGAAATGATTCAAATTCAGAATGCAAAGGATTAATTATTGCAGTTGAGTCAATTATTCCGCCATTAACTAATGCATTAAAACTTAATAATGTGCGATGCTGAAGATCAATATCTACCGACACACTAGGATATTTAATACTTACTTTATTAACTGAAGCATTATTAGCTTTAAGAAATAGTGAGCCTGAATATAACCCCAATTTGTTGTCTTCAACTAAGCTCACATTTTTCCCCGAAACATCAAAGTTTGCAATGTTAAAAGGATAATCAGATTTAATACTGGTTAACATACTTTGCAATATGATTAACTGATCAACGTCAACACGATTAAATATATCTGGTAATAACGGTTGTTTTGCTTCATCAGATAATTCATAACTGATGCCTGTCAACAATAACTTATTCAAATGTAATGAATTATTTTTCCAACTACCATCTAAATGAACATCACCGTTATGCCATCGAGCAACCGCTTTTTTGATATCAATTTCATTATCTTTAAAAGACAATTGAAGCAATAAAGAAGAATATATTTGATCAAACCAAACCACATTATCTGCATTAAAAATAAAGGAAGTTTCATTCAGATTCCACTGATTATCATAGCTAATATTGGTTATTTCAAAATTTCCCTTAGCAATAATTAAATTAGGTAATTGAATATTACTGTCTAAAATTAAAAGTTCTTCTAACCTAAACTTTGGAAATTTAGGCAAATACTTATTTAATTCAGTATAATCATCTGGTTGAAAACGGATATTATTTAATCTTAATTGGGCTATATCTAAGCTACCATCGGCTAATACTTTTAATTTACTAACAAAAAAACCATTATCCATATTACCGCCTAAATTGGTGATTGCTGTAACCCCATCACGATAATATCCTTGTAACAAGATTTTGTTTATCGGTATCTGATTAAATGATGCTTTTTGTGAAGTGAAATCAAATTGATATGGCTCTTTACTACTTAAATCAAAGGGTTTAATACGGCCATCAACGCCTTTTAAAGAAAGAGAATCTTGCTCATCATTGAACGAAAAATTTATTGTAGAATTATAAAACTTTAATACATTAGCCGAAAAATTAGTAATATCAACACCATTAAATTCACCATCAATCACATTAATATAATTAAAATGATGAAGTTGCCATAAATTTTTCTTATCAAAACCAATAGTTAACTTTCCAATTTTAGTCACTTCTTGCTTATCATTTATTACCAATAAATTATCAATACTTAACTCATAAAAATTAACTAATGAATGATTTATCTTACCAATTGAAATAGTGTATGTTCCAAGCTTTGATAATTGTTGACTCAGTATTTTTGCTCCATAGTTGGTTTGCAAGGCAAAATAACTAACTACAATTAACAACCAGATAATCGAAAAGAGCAAAATTAAACAAGATCGTAACCGTCTCATAAATAAGCAGTATAGTAATAAAAATGGATTAAAATTTATATAACAATACCTGATTTTGGGTAAAATAGCACTTGATTTTAATATAAATGATTTGTTGTTAAACTAGTTTTAACGTTAATATATAGCCAATTATGACTTTAGAATAACAAATTCACGGAATTAATCTTCATCCTTTGATTAAGGTGAAAAATTCTTTTTTATTGACCATATAAACAGGAAAAAATCGAGATGAAACAGATCCCAATGACAGTAAGGGGAGCCGAATTATTACGAGCAGAACTTGAAGAACTTAAAAATATTAAAAGACCTCAAATTACTGCTGCTATTGCAGAAGCCAGAGCGCACGGAGATTTAAAAGAAAACGCGGAATATCATGCAGCAAGAGAACAACAAGGTTTTTGTGAAGGTCGTATTCAAGAAATCGAAGGCAAATTATCTCAAGCGCAAATTATTGATATTACCAAAGTAAAAAATACTGGACGCATAATTTTTGGTGCCACAGTGACTGTAATTAATATCGATACCGATGAAGAAACAACTTATCGAATTGTTGGCGATGATGAAGCAGATTATAAACAAAATTTAATTTCGGTTAACTCACCTATCGCTCGAGGTCTTATTGGTAAAGAAGATGGTGATACCGTCCAAATCAAAACACCAGGCGGTAATGTTGAATTTGATATTGTTAAAGTTGAGTATATCTAATAAAACTCAACTGCAATAAAAAACAGGGCTATTGCCCTGTTTTTTTATTTGGGTAAAGTAATTTTCTTATCTTCGCTAGGTCTAAATACCGTAAAAATAGATCCGACTTGTTGAACGGGTAATGCATTTGTTTCGCGGATAATAGCTTCACAAATTAATTTTTTCGTTTCACGATCTTCGGCAGCGATTTTAATTTTAATTAACTCATGGAAATTTAGTGCATTTTCGATTTCGGCAAGAACGCCTTCGGTAAATCCATTAGCACCAATCATCACTATCGGTTTTAAATGATGAGCTTCACTTTTTAAGTACTGTTTTTGTTTATTCGATAAATTCATTAATTTTTTATCACATTAAGTTGCAATTTTGCTATTCTACCCTTATATATATTTGTAATCAATTGAAGTAACCTCTATACACTAAGGATTTATTCGCTGTGAGTAACAAAAAACGCTCAGCAAGTTCTACTCGTTGGCTAAATGAACATTTTAAAGATCGCTTTGTACAACAAGCACAAAAAAAAGGCCTACGTTCTAGAGCATGGTTTAAATTAGAAGAAATACAAAAAAGTGACAAACTATTCAAACCAGGAATTACTGTCGTGGATTTAGGGGCAGCACCGGGCGGATGGTCGCAATATGTTGCATCACTCATCGGTAATAAGGGACGAATTATTGCTTGTGATTTATTACCGATGGATCCAATAGTTGGCGTTGATTTCTTGCAAGGTGACTTTAGGGATGAAGCCGTATTAAATACCTTACTTGAGCGCGTTGGTGAAGAGAAAGTACAAGTTGTTATGTCAGATATGGCTCCGAATATGAGTGGACAGCCTGCAGTTGATATACCAAGAGCTATGTATTTAGTTGAACTTGCATTAGATATGTGTAAAGACGTTCTTGCACCTAATGGGAGTTTTATTGTAAAAGTATTCCAAGGCGAAGGCTTTGAAGAATATCTAAAAACAGTTAGATCGCTGTTTAAAACAGTCAAAATTCGAAAGCCTGAAGCTTCGCGCGCACGGTCTCGAGAAGTATATATTGTAGCAATGGGGATGAAGTAGCCAGCCGTACAATTTTGTAGTACCATACTTGGTTAATTTTAGTCGTAACTGTTAATTTTATGAGAGGTTTTTCTTTTGAACGACATGGTAAAGAATTTACTGATCTGGGGCGTTATCGCGGTAGTATTGTTTGCTGTATTCAACCAATTCAGCGCGTTATCCAATAGCGGTCCTCAAGTCGATTATACCAAATTTAATTCGGATGTAACGAGCGGCAAACTCAAAGAAGTACATATTAATGGTCGCGAAATTGTTGCTACAACTAAAAGTAGTAGTAATTATGTTACTTATATCCCTTACCTTGATGAAAAACTAGTCGATAACTTGGTGCTTAATGATATTGCTGTTTACGGCAGTCCAGATGAAAAACCAAGCTTATTGGTTAGTATCTTGATTTCTTGGTTTCCAATTATCTTATTACTTGGTTTTTGGTTCTTTGTTATGCGCCAAATGCAAGGCGGGGGTAAAGGTGGCCCAATGTCGGTAGGCAAAAGTAAAGCCAAAATGTTAACGCCTGACCAAGTTAAGACTAAATTTACAGATGTAGCAGGCAGTGAAGAAGCTAAACAAGAAGTAACAGAAGTCGTCGATTTTTTACGTGATCCTGGCAAATACCAAAAATTAGGCGGTCGTATTCCTAAGGGGATTTTAATGGTTGGACCTCCGGGTACGGGTAAAACATTATTAGCTAGAGCCATTGCGGGTGAAGCAAACGTGCCTTTCTTTAGTATTTCAGGTTCAGATTTTGTTGAAATGTTTGTCGGTGTTGGCGCATCACGTGTACGTGACCTCTTTGAACAAGCCCGTAAACATTCACCATGTATTATCTTTATTGATGAAATTGATGCTGTTGGTCGAAAACGTGGTGCCGGCTCAATGGGCGGACATGATGAACGCGAACAAACTCTAAACCAAATGTTAGTTGAAATGGATGGCTTTGAAGCTAACAGTGGTATTATCATTATTGCAGCAACAAACCGTGCGGACATTCTCGATCCTGCATTACTTCGTCCGGGTCGTTTTGACCGTCAAGTTCAAATTGATTTACCGGACTTAAAAAGCCGTGAACAAATTCTGGCAGTACATGTACGTAAAGTGCCTTTAGGTTCTGATGTTAATCTAGCAGTATTAGCTCGCGGAACACCAAATTATTCCGGTGCTCAATTAGCTAATTTAGTTAATGAAGCTGCGCTATTTGCCGCGCGTCGTAATAAACGTTTAGTCACGATGGATGAGTTTGAAGAGGCCAAAGATAAAATCGATATGGGTACTCAACGTCGTTCGTTATCCATGACAAAAGAGCAATTAACCAATACAGCTTATCATGAAGCGGGACATGCAATTGTAGGTTATTTAATGCCAGATCATGATCCGCTTCATAAAGTAACTATTATTCCTCGAGGAGGGGCATTAGGTGTAGCCTTCTTCTTACCAGAAGGCGATCAAATTAGTCAAAGCCGTACTCAGTTAGAGTCTAAAATATCTACAGCTTATGCAGGAAGAATTGCCGAAGGCCTAATTTATGGTGAAGATAAAATTACCTCAGGTGCATCTAGTGATATACGATACGCTTCTAACATAGCCAGAGCAATGGTTACACAGTGGGGTTTCTCAGATCGTTTACCACCTGCATTATTTGAATATGAAGAATCTTCTTATGGAATCATGAAAAAAATATCTGATGGTACAGCAAAAATTATTGATGAAGAAGTTGATGCAATCCTTCAACGAAACTATCAACGAGCTAAAACAACACTAACTGAAAATATTGATATTCTTCATGCAATGAAAGATGCTTTACTGAAATATGAAACAATTGATAAACAACAGATTGATGAACTGATGAATCGCCAGCCAGTCACACCACCAGAAGGCTGGACAGCCAGTGATGAAATAGCAGCTCAAGAAGTTCCGAATGAAGGTACACCACCTGAATCTGATGATTAATCTGTTTTAATTTTTATAACGCGCTACGGCGCGTTTTTTATCGGATAATTTAAATAAATCTAAAATAAAAGTGATTTTCAAAACAGGTAATAAACTTGAATGATTTTGCTATCGTTTAGCTTATAACAAAGCTTAGCGATAACAAAAAGCAGGTGACTCAAATAAGGCATAATCATGGAAATTCGTTTCAACAATCAAATTATGGATCTCTCTTTTCCACAGGTAATGGGTATCGTAAACATGACGCCAGATTCTTTTTCTGATGGCGGTAATTATAACAATCTTGATGATGCCATGCGTCGAGTTGATAATATGATACAAGCAGGCGCAACATTTATTGATATAGGGGGCGAATCAACTCGTCCTGGTGCAGCCTTTGTCTCAGTTGAAGAAGAATTAGATAGAGTTGTGCCTTTAGTTGAAAAAGTGGCTTGCTATTTTGATGTTTGGATTTCGGTTGATACCTCTAAGCCTCAAGTTATGACTGAATCAGCAAAAGCAGGAGCACATTTAATTAATGATATCCGAGCATTAACAGAATCTGGAGCAGTCGAAGCCGCAGCTCAAACAGGATTACCGGTTTGCATTATGCATATGCAAGGCGATCCCCAAACTATGCAAAATGCTCCGCATTATCAACAAGACATCTATCAAGAAGTTGATCAATTTTTTGCTCATCATATCAATCGTTGCATAAACGCAGGAATTGAACGAGAAAAAATTATTCTTGATCCGGGTTTTGGGTTTGGTAAAACATTGGCACACAATTATCGATTACTAGCAACACTTGAAAAATTTCATCACTTTCATTTACCGCTATTAGTTGGCATGTCTCGCAAATCCATGATTGGACAAGTATTAAATGTTTCGCCTAAAGAACGTATGTTAGGTAGCGTTTCTTGTGCAGTAATTGCAGCCATGAAAGGTGCGCAGATTATTCGAGTTCATGACGTAAAAGAAACCTTTGATGCACTGCGAATTGTGCAAGCCACTTTAGCTGAACAGGAATAAACGGGGTTTAACTTTAACAAAATAAGCCATTATTTTATTAAAAAGGGAATTTTTAGACAAATACTATAAAAATCCCTTTTTGTTTTATGCTTGAGAATTTTCAATTTTTGGCATCACTGTTTCAAATAATTTTTAAACAATAAAAATACTTAGAAACATCATAAAACCAACATAATTATTATTTTGAAAAGCTTTAAAGCATCGAGTTCTATCACGATCATTGATTAACCATTGTTGATAAATAAACAGTAACGACACAACCAATAATCCACAATAATAAATAAAAGATAAATGATTATTGAGACCAATAATTATCAAGCAAATCAATGTTATTATCTGTAGAATGCCTATCCACAATTTATCATAGTAACCAAACAAAACAGCCGTCGATTTAATGCCAATTTTGATATCATCATTTCGATCAACCATGGCATATTCGGTATCATAAGCAACTGTCCAACAAATATTTGCCAAACACAATAACCAACAGGTTAACGGAAACTGTTCAATTGTGGCCGCATAGACCATTGGAATGCTCCAACTAAATGCAATTCCCAACACTATTTGTGGAAAATAAGTATAACGTTTCATAAACGGATAAATCATCGCAGTTAACAATGCAAAGCCAGCAATCAACCACGACAAAGCGTTTAAAAATAATAATAGACAAGCGGCCATTAATAATAATATCAATAATGTCCATTTAGCATTCTTTGCTGTTAATTCACCCTGCACTAACGGACGGCTTTGAGTTCGCTCTACATGCGCATCAAAATGGCGATCAGCATAATCATTCACAACACAACCGGCGGATCGCATAACAATGACACCTAGCGTAAATATCAAAACCAGTTTTTCAGTTGGATAGGGATCAGCAAGCCATATTGCTGACAAAGTCGGCCAAAGTAGCAGTAAAATGCCGATTGGTTTATCTAACCGCATCAGTTTTATATAAGCTAACATATATCTATCCTCAATTATAATGGGCGGATTATACCTGATCTTGTTAAAGCTGCAATGCGGATAAATACCGTTTTTATTTGATGCTGCTACATGTGTAATCAATCAAGTCAATTTACCTAATATCGTGTCATATCCAAAACGGTTAATCTAACTAAATTGATTAATTGTGGTAATAAAGCGTTACAACAAAAGTAAATACTGCTCTGCCATCACGGCTAATGCCCGATAAAATTGGCTAACTTGATTATGTTTTAATTGATCTAGATAAGCTGATGACCAAGTCATTAAGTGTTCATCAATCAGTTGATTCGCCGCTTGCGTTTTTTGTTTTTCCAGCAATATCGCATAAGCCATTAACATTAAACCAAACTGATCTTCCGGCTCATTCATACCGGTATTAAGCGTTAAACCATGCTGCTGTAAAAATTGACGATAGCGCTCTTGCGATTCCCCCATTAATAGTTTTTCTTGATCCAAATAGACAGATCCCCAAGGCGGGGCCGGCATTTTGCCTTGCCCTTCAAACAATAACGAGAATTGATAATCCAGATCGGCATGGCTGATTTGCGTTGCCAATATCTGGCATTGCTGGCTAATGAGCTCTGGATTTTGCCAATCCGCCAGTTGGTCAATATGCAATAGAGCCTCAAGCAACGGTTCAACGGTTTGACTATTAGGCGGATAATAAAAAAAAGCACCCAGTACTTTTGCTAGGGTAGCACAAGTGAGATTATCGAATCTTTTCTCTTTATTCATTGACATTACTTGTTGTCGGTCAGTTATATTGTTAATTATAGCGGTATCATCCATAAATTATAAAAGGCAATACGGCCACAAACTTCAGCAATAAACACACAAGCAAAAGCAGTAAGATAAATTATTGCATGATGTTTGGCGCGGTAAATGTTAAAAGCAACCAATAGTAGTGCCACTATGATTAAAATGCACTCAGCAATCATCCAACTTGCTTGCGCACAAGCCAGCTCCGGGCTTATGGTCGTCATTAAATTATAATAGGGAATTTTTAATAATATAATCAATACACTACCAATGAGAAAAGCTGCGTTGCCTAAACGATATAACCCAAGCATTGCGCTAGCAATTCCACCCAACGCCAGCATCGCTGTATACATTTGAATTGCAGTATAGTTGGTATCCCATGTTTTCACTGTTGGTAGCATGTAAGTTAAAACAATCGTCCACACAAAAACTAAACTCAGTAGGATTAAGATGATGGCTATCAGCTGGTTGATATAGGGAAAGCGATTAATCTTTAAACAAAGCGGTTTAATCAATTTCAGTTTTTGGCTATCCGGATTGAGAGAAAAGTAGTGGATTAATACTGAGGCGAATGTAACGCCAAATACCACACCAAAAGTGAAAATCTCATTACTCATCGGCGAACGTCCAATCCCATAGATCACATTTAACGCCCGCAAAGGATGCCCTAAATGGAATGAGGCAAGCAGCATACCAATAGCCATAAAAACCAGCGCTAACAGATTAATTTTTTGACGAATAATGGGATTAGCTTGTGAACAATTCATTAAGCAAGATAAGCTGCTTAACAGCACCATTCCGGCAGATAATTGCCCAAATACCGTAAAAAAAACCAATGGTAATTCATGCATATTATACCTCCTCCGGATTGAGCACTTTTCCTTGTGTATCGCCTGAGCTTCTAGCCAAAGCATGTGGTTTGATAACAATATTCGGTTTAGTCAACTCTGCATTAGGCAAAGGGGCAATATTACGTTCATCACCATGACGCTCACGTAATTTCCCTATCTCGTCAAAATCTAAAGCACGTTGCGGACAAGATTCGACGCACACAGGCTTTAAGCCTTCGGCTACACGCTCATAACAACCATCGCATTTTGACATAACCCGCTTTTGATGATCAAACTGTGGCGCACCATATGGACAGCGCATTTCGCAATAGCGGCAACCAATACACACATCTTGATTAACAACCACTAAGCCGTCTTGTTGGCGTTTATGCATCGCACCAGTTGGACAACCTTGCACGCAAGTTGGTTGCTCACAATGATTACATGAGATTGACAAATAATAAGTAAAAGTATCATTTTGCCAAATCCCATCCACTTGTTGCCACGATCCACCACCATACTCATAAACTCGGCGAAAATGCACGCCCAGCGCATTATCTTTTTCGTCTTTACAGCTCAACTGACAGGTTTTACACCCGGTACATTTGGAAGAATCAATAAAGAATCCATATTGCATTTTAATCATCTCCCTTTTTAATTATGATGCCGCTGGCATAGTTGATAATGGTTTGATTTCAACCAAATTAGTATGCTGCGAATTTGACTTCGCTAACACTGACGGGCGCAATGAGGTTAAACGATTAATACAACCACCAATATCCACACCAGCAGCATTAGTTTTTGCCCATAGCCCTTGAGGTATAGCGATCACGCCCGGTAATATACGAGGCGTTACTTTAGCCGGAATATAAAGCCGACCACGATCATTAAATACTTCAACTAATTGCCCATGCTTAATTTGTCTTTGTTCAGCATCAATTGGGTTAATCCAAACGCTACTGGCAACAGCTTCTCGTAGTTGGGGAAGATTACTATAAGAGGAGTGACAATGCCCTTTAATATGAAATCCAATCATTTGCAGCGGATATTTATCGCGTTTTTGTTGATCTTCGCTCCCTTCAATAGCAGGCAAATAAGCAGGAATTGGGTAGAGTTTATCGTCCGGCTCAATCTCCCATTCACCCGCTATTTTTGCCAGCGCTTCTGAATAAATTTCAATTTTGCCAGACGGGGTATTTAATGGCTGATTAATCGGATCATCCCGGAATGCTTTTAAGGCAATTTGCGCATCGCTATCCGCTAACTTACGATCGACAATACCCTTACCGTCAGTGTCAGCAAAAGGCGGTAAATCAGGATTTTGCTTGCGCATTCTTTCATAGCTATACGCTATCCACTCATCTTGCGTTCGCCCTTCAGTAAATTTATCTTTAACGCCCATTTTTTCTGATAACTCAGTTAACACATCATAAGACGATCGATTTTCCCAAAGTGGCTTAATAGCCCGTTGCATACGAATAACATAATGGTAAGCACCGGATGCATAAGAATTATTAATTAAATCGTTACTTTCCACAGATGACACATCCGGTAATAACAGATCGGCATACCGTGCTGATGCGGTCATGTGAGTATCCCACACTAAGATAAATTCGCATTTAGATTCATCTTGTAAAATTTGGTGCGTTCGATTGAGATCGGCATGCTGATTACCAATTACATTACTGGCGTAACTCCAGATAAACTTGATACCGACATCCAATTTATCTTTACCAAGTATATAAGCATTCTTTGCGGTCATGCTTTGCGGTGATTCGATTGCTTTAGTCCATAAAAAAAATGGAATACTGGTTTTAATCGGATTTAATAAATTCAGCCCCGGAACCGGATAAGTCACGCTTCCGCCCCAAGTACCAATATTGGTGCCCGGTTTACCAAATTGACCAGTGATAATAGGCAATATCATAATTGCTCTTGTAGTATGCTCACCATTTTGCCAACGTTGTGCTCCCCAGCCTTGCGAAATCCATGCTGCTTTAGCGTTAACAATATCCAAGGCAAGTTTACGAATTTGTTTAGCGGGGATACCGGTTTTTTTTGCTGCCCACTCCGGCGTTTTCGGTGTTCTATCATCACCTAAACCTAAAATATAAGATTTATAATCACTAAAAGGGGGTGCGCTATCCGGCAATGAGTCAGCATTCCAACCCACACAATATTGATTAAGCATTGCCTCATCAATTTTATCTTCTTCCAGTAAAGCATAGCCAATTGCAGCAACTAACGCCGCATCGGTACCGGGAATAATCGGGATCCACTCGGCATTATAGCCAACCACACTTTCGCTACGCCTAGGATCGATAATAATCACTCTGGCTTTACTTTGCGCTAAAGCATGAAACAGTTCCGTTACTTGCCCACCGCCTGACATTCGCGTTTCAGCAACATTATGTCCAAACATAACAACCAAATCTGAATGTTTAATTTGATCAATGAGCGACTCTTTAGCATTGCCATAAATATAAGGCTTAATAGCAGTTATCTGTCCACTTGAGTAATCGCCATGATAATTTAGATAACCACCGATAGTACTTAAAAACCGTCTACAAGCACTGCGTCCGGCGATATTTGCGCCGGTGGTACCTGTTCCATATTGACAATAAATAGCTTCATTGCCATAACGATTAATGGTGTATTTAAGTTTATCTGCCAATAAAGTTATTGCTTCATCCCAGCTTATACGTTTAAATTTACCTTCACCACGCTTACCTATTCGCACCATAGGGTATTTTAAACGCTCCGGATCGTAAGTTCGCCAGCGTACTGCTCGCCCCCGCAAACATGGGCGAATTTGATGTTGACCGAAGATAGGATCATTAATACCGTCTTCGGATGAGATTTTAGTAATAATATCGTTTTTAACATGGACTTTTAGTGGGCAGCGACTACCGCAATTCACTAAACAGGCGCTGTAGAAAATCTTTTCATCATTAGTGGGATTAGGTATCAATGCTTTATCGTGATTTGTTTCAGATGTTGCATAAGCAAAAGGTAATTGCAAATTATTTGCTAGTGCTGCCACACCACCAATTGCTAGTGATTTTTGCAAAAAATCACGCCGAGTTATTTTGTTTTCTGACTTGCTCATCCTATTCCCTTATTTTTTATTTGGGATGTATTTATCATAATACTATAGATAAGATTATAAAACAGAAAAAAGGCTAAAATCGAAATTAACTTAAAATAAATTAATAAAATAAGAATTATTATCAATTAAAAATTTAATTTGATTTTCATTATCAATTTAATTTCATGCATCTTAAAGAAAGATTGGTATAATATGCCCATTTATTCGAATAAATAGAAAACTTATGTCACAATCCACTTATAATGCTGTTGATATTGAAGTCCTAAAAGGACTCGATCCTGTCCGCCATCGACCAGGCATGTATACTGATACTGCTCGCCCAAATCATTTGGGACAAGAGGTTATTGATAATAGTGTAGATGAAGCTATTGCAGGACATGCCCGCCAAGTTAAAGTTACACTCTATGAAGATAATTCACTTGAGGTTATTGATGACGGGCGAGGTATGCCGGTTGATATTCATCCTGAAGAAGGTGTACCAGCTATTGAACTTTTACTTTGCCGTTTACATGCTGGAGGTAAGTTTTCCAACAAAAATTATCAATTTTCAGGCGGTTTGCATGGTGTTGGGATCTCCGTTGTTAATGCATTATCAAAGCGTGTAGAAGTTACTGTAAATCGTGATGGGCAAGTTTATCAAATCGCTTTTGAAAATGGTGATAAAGTTGAGGATTTACATGTAATAGGTACATGTGGTCGTCGAAATACCGGTACAAAAGTACGTTTTTGGCCTGATGAAAAGTATTTTGATTCACCACGATTTTCTGTACCCCGCTTAACTCATTTACTTAAAGCAAAAGCGGTACTCTGCCCAGGGTTAGAAATCATTTTCAAAGATAAAATTAACAATACTGAACAACGCTGGTGTTATCAGGACGGTCTAAAAGATTATTTAATGGAATCTGTTAGTGGTTACACACTATTACCTGAAGAGCCATTTACTGGTAGTCATACCGGTGAAACAGAAGCAGTCGAATGGGCCTTACTCTGGTTACCAGAAGGTGGGGAACTTTTAACTGAAAGTTACGTTAACTTGATTCCAACTGTACAAGGTGGTACTCATGTTAATGGTTTACGTCAAGGTTTACTTGATGCTATGCGCGAATTTTGCGAGTTCCGTAATTTACTTCCTCGAGGCCTAAAGCTGACCGCCGATGATATTTGGGAACGCTGCGCATATGTGTTATCCGTAAAAATGCAGGAACCTCAATTTGCTGGTCAAACCAAAGAACGCCTTTCATCAAGACAAAGCGCTGCATTCGTTTCGGCAATTGTTAAAGATGCATTCAGTCTTTGGTTAAATCAAAATGTGCAAATTGCAGAATTATTGGCTGAAATGGTCATTTCAAGTGCGCAAAAACGCCTACGAGCATCTAAAAAAGTTATTCGTAAAAAGCTCACAAGTGGTCCTGCTTTACCTGGTAAATTGGCCGATTGTTCTTCACAGGATTTAAGTCGTACTGAACTATTTTTGGTAGAAGGTGATTCTGCAGGTGGTTCAGCCAAACAGGCACGAGATAGAGAATATCAAGCCATAATGCCATTAAAAGGTAAAATTTTAAATACTTGGGAAGTATCATCAGACGAGGTATTAGGCTCACAAGAAATCCACGATATCTCGGTTGCCATAGGTATTGACCCTGATAGTGATGATTTAAGTCAATTGCGCTACGGTAAAATCTGTATTTTAGCTGATGCAGACTCAGATGGATTACATATTGCCACTTTGCTTTGTGCGTTATTTGTTCGTCATTTTCGGGCGATGGTTGAACATGGGCATATCTTTGTTGCTATGCCTCCGCTTTATCGTATTGATTTGGGTAAAGAAGTGCATTATGCCCTTGATGAAGAAGAAAAAGAAGGGATTTTAGATCAGCTTAAACGTAAAAAGGGTAAACCGAATGTACAACGTTTTAAAGGTTTAGGCGAAATGAATCCATTACAACTCCGTGAAACAACGATGGATCCTAATACTCGTAGATTAGTTCAGTTATCACTAGATAATGCAGAGGAAACCATGGCATTAATGGATATGCTGCTGGCTAAGAAACGAGCAGAAGATCGCCGAGAATGGTTACAAGAAAAAGGTGACCAAGTTGAACTTGATGTCTAATATACAGAATAATTTAGAGGAACAATAATGAGTGAGATAACTCATGACGGAGTAGAAGTTCAGTCGCTACGTACTTTTACAGAGAGCGCATATTTAAACTACTCAATGTATGTCATTATGGATCGTGCACTACCGTTTATTGGTGACGGTTTAAAACCTGTGCAACGCCGTATTGTTTATGCCATGTCAGAATTAGGGCTTAATGCTCAGGCTAAATTTAAAAAATCAGCTCGTACTGTAGGTGACGTGTTAGGTAAATACCATCCTCATGGTGATAGTGCCTGTTATGAAGCAATGGTGTTAATGGCACAACCATTCTCTTACCGTTACCCATTAGTAGATGGTCAAGGAAACTGGGGAGCTCCAGATGATCCTAAATCATTTGCGGCTATGCGTTATACCGAATCTCGTCTATCAAAATATGCAGAATTATTATTAGGCGAATTAGGGCAAGGCACTGTTGATTATACGCCAAACTTCGATGGCACCTTACAAGAACCTAAAATGTTGCCAGCTAGATTACCCAATATTTTATTGAATGGTACAACCGGCATTGCTGTTGGTATGGCAACTGATATTCCACCACATAATATTCGTGAAGTAGCAAATGCTGCTATTATGTTAGCAGATAACCCAAAAGCAACACTTAGTGAAGTGATGGCTCACATACAAGGCCCTGACTTTCCAACAGAAGCCGAGATTATTACTGCGCCAGAAGATATTGCTAAAATTTATCAAACTGGACGAGGATCAATCCGCATGCGTGCAGTTTGGAAAAAAGAAGAGGGTGATATTGTTATTACTGATCTTCCTCATCAAGTTTCAGGTGCTAAAATCTTAGAGCAAATTGCTTCGCAAATGCGGGCGAAAAAATTACCATTAATTGAAGATTTACGCGATGAGTCAGACCATGAAAATCCAACCCGTTTAGTAATTGTCCCAAGATCTAATAGAGTGGATTTAGAGCAAGTTATGAATCATCTATTTGCTACCACGGATCTTGAAAAAAGCTATCGCGTCAATATGAATATGATTGGACTTGATAATCGTCCATCAGTTAAAGGATTAGTTGAAATATTAACTGAATGGTTAGAATATCGACGTTTGACGGTAACACGTCGATTAAATTATCGTTTAGATAAAATCCTAAAAAGATTACATATTTTAGATGGCTTATTAATTGCGTTTCTAAATATTGATGAAGTTATTGAAATAATTCGTCATGAAGATGAACCAAAAGAAGAATTAATTAAGCGATTTGCCTTAAGTGAAATACAAGCAGAAGCTATTTTAGAGTTAAAACTTCGTCATTTAGCTAAATTGGAAGAGATGCGTATTAAAGGCGAACAAGCTGATCTTGCTAAAGAACGGGATCAACTACAAGCTCTACTTGCTTCACCAAGAAAACTCAGTAATTTAATCAAAAAAGAATTGCAAGAAGACGCTGAAAAGTATGGCGATGAACGCCGTTCGCCAATCGTTGAGCGAAGTGAAGCTAAAGCGATCACTGAACAAGAATTAACACCTTCTGAACCCGTCACAATTGTATTATCTGAAATGGGATGGGTAAGAGCGGCTAAAGGTCATGACATTGACCCCGTCGGATTAAGTTATAAAGCAGGCGATAGCTTTAAAGCTGCTGCAAAAGGTAAAAGTAACCAGCCAGTTGTCTTTATCGATTCAACTGGGCGAAGTTATGCTATTGAGCCAAATACTTTACCATCAGCTCGAGGACAAGGCGAGCCAATTACCGGTAAATTAGCATTACCAGCAGGTGCAACTATTGAACATGTTTTAATGTCAAACGATGAAGAACAAAAATTCTTACTTGCTTCTAGTGCCGGATACGGTTTTATTTGTCAATTTAGCGATTTAATTGCGCGTAATCGTAACGGTAAAGCAGTAATTAATTTATCTAATAATTCAAATGTACTTGCACCGATTGAGATAGTATCAGAGGAAAGCTTGCTTTTATCAATTAGTCAAGCGGGTAGAATGCTTATCTTCCCGGTGAAAGATTTACCAGAGTTATCTAAAGGTAAAGGAAATAAAATTATCTCATTATCTGCCAGCGATGATAGCCTAGCTTATATGATGCTGATAACGCCTGAAACCTCACTGACGTTGTATGTTGGTAAACGCAAACTTACGCTTTCTTCTACTGATTTACAAAAATTTAGAGCAGAGCGTGCTCGTAAAGGAACATCACTACCGCGTGGATTACAAAAAATCGATCGAATTGAGGTAAACGAATAATATGTCTTTTATCTGGTCCATTATTCTCGGGTTAATACTGAGCTCAGTTTTCAAATCCGGATGGGGATTTATACTTGGTCTATTAATAGGTCCAATGTTGTATCAAGCATTTGGCAATAGATTAAATGAAAAAAGGACACAATCAAACCCAACTTTGTACTTAATTGTTGCTTTTGAAGTATTGGGGCATCTGAGTAAAGCTAAAGGTGTTGTTACCCAAGATGATATTAATCTTGCTCGGCAATTTATGGATCGGCTACAACTTGATGCAGCCGGTCGCCAATTAGCCCAAGAGTCATTTAATCGTGGTAAAGCAAGTGATTACCCACTTCGATCGCGTTTACGAGAACTCTACTTTCAATATCGTTTTAGAAGAAATGTTTTAAATATATTTTGTGAACAATTAATTCAAGCGGCTTTAGTTGATGGTAATTTAGATGAAAAAGAGTCACAAATTTTGTTTATTGTTGCTGAAGAATTCCATATTCCTCGCCAACAAATGGTTATATATATTCAGATGATGATGGGAAGCTTTCATTTCCGTCAAGAATATTATAATAATCAACAAAATAGTCAATATCAACAAAGCAATAATTATGGCAATTATCAAAACAGTTCTCACCAATCAGATTTGCAAAATGCTTATAGAATTTTAGGGATAGATTCATCTGCTGATATTCCTGAAATCAAAAAAGCTTATCGCAGGTTAATGAATGAACATCATCCAGATAAATTAGCATCAAAAGGCTTACCAAAAGAGATGTTAGAGGCAACCAAAAAGCGAGCACAAGAAATTCAAGCTGCTTACGATCTTATAAAAGCATCTCGTGGATTCAAATAGAGATTATTACTATGATGCATTGGCGCTCAATTATAAGAATTATCGGTTTATTAATATCATTATTGTCGATATTTATGTTAATACCGGCACTAGTCGCATTAATATACCGTGATGGTGCTGGCGCAATTTTTGTCCGTTCTTTCTTCGCTGCATTAATTTTAGGAGTATTGTTGTGGTTCCCTAATCGAAATCAGCGTCATGAGTTGAGTACTCGGGAAGGTTTTTTCATTGTTGTATTATTCTGGGTAGTTTTAGGTACTATTGGTGCATTTCCATTTCTTTTTGATAATCATATCAATCTTAATTTAACCACTGCTTTTTTTGAGTCTTTTTCTGGGTTAACAACAACAGGCGCTACAACTATTGTTAATTTAGATCATTTACCTAAGGCCCTTTTATTTTATCGTCAATTGCTACAATGGCTTGGGGGAATGGGAATTATCGTACTTGCAGTTGCTATTTTACCATTATTAGGTGTTGGTGGAATGCAGCTCTATCGAGCTGAAATCCCAGGTCCTCAAAAAGATAGTAAAATGCGTCCCCGCATTGCTGAAACGGCAAAAACATTGTGGTCTATTTATATTTTACTTACCACGTTATGCGCAATAAGTTTGTGGTTTGCTGGAATGAATATCTTCGATGCTATTTCGCATAGTTTTTCGACGATATCGATGGGAGGATTCTCAACTCATGACAGCAATTTAGCTTATTTTAATAGTCCAGCAATTAACTATATTGTTACTATTTTCCTAATTTTATCTGGTTGTAATTTTGCACTCCATTTTGCCGCATTAAATGGTATTTCACTTAAAGTTTATTGGCGCGATCAAGAGTTCAGAACGTTTATCTTTATCCTTCTTATTTTAATTGTTATTTGTGCCTTTGTTATCTATTTTTATCAACCACAACGAAATCTTGGTATTGATAAAATTGTGTTACAAGTCGTATCGGTTTCTGCAACAGTCGGTTTTACCGTCGATGATATTAATACTTGGCCATCCTCATTACCAATCTTTTTATTATGTGCTTCATTTATTGGGGGCTGTGCTGGTTCTACTGGAGGAGGGTTAAAAGTTGTTCGCGTTCTACTATTATTTATGCAAGGTTCACGTGAATTAAAACGTCTTATACACCCGAATGCAATATATACCTTAAAATTGAATAATCGAGTTGTACCGGAACGAATTATTGAGGCAGTATGGGGATTCTTTTCTGCCTATGCATTAGTTTTTTTAATTAGTCTATTTATCATTATGGCGTCTGGAATTGATGCAACTGACTCATTTTATATTGTTGCCTCATCATTGAACAATTTGGGGGTTGGTCTTGGCAGTGTGAGTGATAATTTTGCGCATGTAAGTGATATGGTTAAATGGGTAATGGTTGTGGACATGTTATTTGGACGACTTGAAATATTTACCTTATTGGTTTTATTTACACCAACCTTCTGGCGAAGCTAATTTTCACTTAACAATTTAGTGTTAAACCTGGATTTTTTAGAAAAATGGCTAAAAATATAAATATTTTATTGATTATTTAGTCAATTGCAGACAGAATTACTAAGCAGCATGTGCTGTGTTCATTAGAGGTAATCACCTGACATATGGAATGGATCATGGATCCTACAATTTGGATTGGTTTATCCACTCTAGTTGTACTTGAAATCGTCCTTGGCATTGATAACATTGTTTTTATTGCCATTCTTGCCGAGAAACTTCCGCCACAAGAACGAGATAAAGCACGCATTACTGGTCTTGCTTTTGCATTAATTACACGAATATTGTTATTAATGTTTACTGGTTGGTTAGTTACACTCACTACCCCTCTATTTTCTATATCCGGAATCAGTTTCAATGCTAGGCAATTGATAATGTTGCTTGGTGGTATATTTTTGCTTTTCAAAGCCACAATGGAACTCAATGAACGCTTAGAAGGCGCTTCACATGAAGATGGTAAACCCAAAAAGACTTCACATTTTTGGACTGTTGTCGCTCAAATCGTTGTACTTGATGCCGTATTTTCACTCGACTCAGTAATTACTGCAGTGGGTATGGTCGAACATATTCCAGTAATGATTATTGCTGTTTGTATTGCTATTTGTATCATGATGGTAGCAAGTAAACCATTGGCCTATTTTGTTAACTCCCATCCAACGATTGTTATTTTATGTTTAAGTTTTTTACTTATGATTGGTTTTAGTTTGGTTGCCGAAGGTTTTGGGTTTATTATTCCAAAAGGCTACCTATATGCCGCTATTGGTTTCTCAATTATGATTGAGTTTTTTAATCAATTAGCTATATTCAATCGCCGAAAAGCATTAAACAAAAAACCATTACGTGAACGCACCGCTGAAGCGATTTTACATTTACTCAAAGGCGATGCAGAAGAAGATCCCGAAACTCACAATATTGATGTTGTTTCTGATAATAATAAGAAAACATCAGTATTTAATCATCAAGAATTAAACATGGTCGAGCGAGTGTTAGGATTGGCTCAACGTTCAGTTAGTAGCATCATGACCTCTCGATTAAATGTTGATATGGTCAATATAAATGATGATCGTGAGGTGATATTAAAAGAGATATTTGATAATCCTCATTCACGTTTAGTCGTAACGGATAATGCTTCAATTGATGAACCATTAGGCATTATTCAAGTTAATGATCTATTGAAAGATGTTTTACAAGATAAACAGCATATTGATATTAACTCTTTAATAAAGCAGCCATTAATTTTCCCTGAAACGGTATCTTTACTTGTCGCACTGGAACAATTCAAAAAAGCGAAAACCCATTTTGCGTTTGTGGTTGATGAATTTGGTTCAATGCAAGGAGTTGTGTCTGTTACTGACATTATTGAAACCATTGCTGGTGATTTCCCAACTGAAGAAGAGGAAATTGATGCCAAACACGATATTCAATGTATTGATGATAACAGTTGGATTGCTAATGGTTACATCCCTGTAGAAGAATTAGTAAGGTATGTTCCTATACCAATAGATGATAAGCGAGAATACCATACTCTTGCTGGATTGTTGATGGAAAAAGCCCAACATTTACTTAATGTCGGTGAAACAATACAAATTGGCGATTATTTATTTGAAGTTGCCGAAATTGAAAGTCACCGTATTTTAAAAGTGAAAATCACTAAGAATAAATTAGATATATTAAAGAACTAGGTTAGTGATATTCTACCCATTGTTTAGCTCATCTCAGATGAGCTAAACAACTATTTTAGAGGTAAGTTATAAAAATTATCTATCAATTACTAAACGATATTCTTAATATGAATAACGCTTGACCAAAATAAATTACAGGCAATAATAGCGCTGTGTTTTTTCGTTTTTTGAGATATGAAGTGATACTTTGTATCTTTTTTATTTTTACTGCAAAATAAATTAGGTAAAAATAAAGGTTATATCGATTACTATCAAACTAAATTGGGCTTTAACTTATGAATTCACTATTCGAAAAAATTTTTCAACTGAAAGAGAAGAAAACCACAATCAGTACAGAGGTTATAGCAGGCTGTACAACTTTTCTAACCATGGTTTATATTATCTTTGTTAACCCTTCTATCTTATCTGTAACTGGCATGGACAAATCAGCAGTTTTTGTTCTAACGTGCGTCGTAACAGCTTTTGCTACTATTTTAATGGGGCTGTTTGCCAATCTACCGATTGCTTTAGCTCCAGCTATGGGACTCAATGTTTTCTTTGCCTATGGAATATGCGGTGCTATGGGCTATTCTTGGCAAGTGGGTATGGGGGCAATATTTTGGGGCTCATTAATCTTTTTTGCATTATCATTATTTAAAGTTCGCCATTGGTTAATTGAACATATTCCGCAATGTTTGCGAGCAGGAATAAGTGCTGGTATTGGACTATTTATTGCTTTTATGGGATTTCAAAATATGGGAATTGTGGTCGCATCACCAGAAACATTACTAACCTTAGGCAATATCTTATCACTTAAAGTATTATTAGGTTCACTAGGATTTTTTATTATAATAATTCTAGCAACTCGTAATTTCCATGCGGCTGTACTAGTTTCAATTCTTGTTGTTACCTTACTTGCACTTTGGCTTGATCCTAATATTAGTTATCAAGGAATTGCATCAGTTCCACCAAGTGTTAGCAGTGTTGTTGGTCATGTCGATCTAGCTGGTTCACTTAATGTGGGTATTATGGGTGTTATTTTTTCAGTTATGATTGTAAGCCTATTTGATTCTTCCGGTACAATTTTAGCTTTAACCGACAAAGCAGGAATTTCTGACGAAAAAGGGCGTTTCCCTAAAATGCGTCAAGCTTTATTAATCGATAGTTTTAGTTCTTCACTTGGTGGTTTATTTGGAACTTCATCAGTACTAACTTATATTGAAAGTTCTGCTGGTATTTCAGTTGGTGGGCGTACAGGTTTAACTGCAGTTGTAGTTGGATTATTATTTTTATTAATGACCTTTTTATCGCCTTTAGCCCATTTAGTTCCACCTTATGCGACATCTGGTGCTTTAATATTTGTTGGAATCTTAATGGTTTCAAGTTTAATGAAAGTTAATTGGTCTGATTTAACTGATGCAACACCAGCATTTATTACCGCATTAATGATGCCTTTCGCTTTTGCTATTACCGAAGGTGTAGCACTTGGTTTTATCTCTTACGTTGTGTTAAAAACATTAACTGGTAAATTTAAAGAATTAAATCTTTGCGTCATTATTTTTGCCCTTCTATTTGCATTAAAATTTATCTTTATCGATCATCATTAATTTTAATCATCAAATTTCTATCGCTGAAAAGCGATAGAAATAATCCAAGAAATTGAGTTAAAATTCACCACTAATCAAGCAACAAATAACTTTCTAATTTTGTTGATCATATCTCAATTGCCATCATCTAATAAAGTAAAATAAGCCTTACTGCTTATCTTATAATAACTATCAGCAATAAAATCGATCACCTGATAATTCACTTTCAGCGATAAGACCAAAAACTTATTTTCATTAAAAATCAATTAATTAAAAAAATATTTTAAATAATAAAATTTATACAAGTAGTTTATTAAATGGAGTTTGATCTACTTCACAAAAATAAAAAAACATAAAATGCTTACGAAATTTAATAATTGTTGTTAGCTAAATAATTCATGCATATTGAATGAGAAGTTTAGATTATTTTTATCTAAACCTAACTTGATAAGCAGGAATGAAATATGAGTACGCATTACAATTCATTATACGTTTTCAGAATCACTCTAGTTGCAACTTTAGGTGGTTTATTATTTGGTTATGATACAGCAGTTATTTCAGGAACAGTCGGGTCTATTTCAAAAGTCTTTGTTGAACCTCAACATCTAAGTGAAACTGCAGCCAACTCTTTATTAGGCTTTTGTGTGGCAAGTGCTTTAATTGGTTGTATCATCGGCGGTTTAATGGGAGGATATTTAAGTAACCGTTTTGGTCGTCGCAATTCATTATTAATTGCCGCATTTTTATTTTTTATCGCAGCAATTGGATCTGCTTGGCCTGAATTAGGATTTCGTTCAGTAGAATCTCAAGAAATTCCTTACTATTTAGCAGGATATGTTCCTGAATTTGTTTTTTATCGCATCGTTGGTGGTATCGGCGTTGGTTTAGCTTCTATGTTATCTCCGATGTACATTGCCGAAGTCGCCCCAGCTGAAATTAGAGGTAAACTCGTCTCCTTTAACCAATTTGCTATTATTTTTGGACAGCTTCTAGTCTATTGTGTCAATTATGCTATAGCAAGTTCAGGTGATCAAGATTGGTTAAATATTGTCGGTTGGCGATATATGTTCTTATCACTAGCTATTCCAGCCTTACTTTTCTTTGGCTTATTATTTACCGTCCCGGAAAGCCCTCGCTGGTTAACAGCACAAAATAAAATAAGTAAAGCTCAAAATATACTATCCCGTATATTGGGAAGTCAAAGAACTGAAGAAGCTCTTAATAGCATAATTAGTTCATTATCTTCTAATTCGACTAAAAAGAGTAGTCCACTTTTAAAATATGGAATTGGTGTTATTGTTATCGGAATTTTATTATCAGCATTCCAACAATTAATGGGCATTAATGTTGTACTTTACTATGCACCAGAAGTATTTAAAAACTTAGGAGCAAGCACCGATTCAGCATTATTACAAACTATTATTGTTGGTGTTATTAACCTTTCGTTTACCACTATTGCAATATTCACTGTTGATAAATTAGGGCGAAAACCATTACAGATCATCGGTGCTATAGGCATGGCGATTGGCATGATCACATTAGGAACAACTTTCTTTCTACAATTACCAGCAATTATTGCGCTTACTTCTATGCTGTTTTACATCGCTTCTTTTGCTATCTCATGGGGGCCTGTATGTTGGGTATTACTATCTGAAATATTCCCTAACTCCATTCGAAGTAAAGCTCTTTCTATCGCTGTTGCAGCACAATGGATTACAAATTACTTGGTATCCTGGACCTTTCCTATTATGGATAAAAACACCTACCTTGTCTCACATTTTAACAATGGATTTGCCTATTGGTTATATGGAGTTATCAGTGTAGTGGCTGCAATTTTCATATGGAAATGGTTACCTGAAACGAAAGGAAAATCTTTAGAAGAACTTGAACAGTTCTGGAACAAATAATTACAACATTAATTTCATAACCAAATTTAGGAGAATATTATGAAACAATATTATGACAAAATAGAACGCATCAACTACGAAGGCACTCAAACTGACAACCCTTTTGCATTCAGGCACTATAATCCTAGCCAAATCATTTTGGGTAAAACCATGGCGGAACACCTACGCTTATCGATCTGTTATTGGCACACTTTTTGTTGGGCAGGAACAGATATGTTTGGGTCAAGCTCATTTCAATATCCTTGGCAAACAGGCTCAGATCCTTTAGCTAATGCAAAAGCGAAAGCTGATGTTGCCTTTGAGTTTTTCTATAAAATGAACGTGCCTTTTTATGCTTTTCATGATGTCGATGTAGCACCGGAAGGCAATTCAATCAAAGAATACATCAATAATTTAGCAGTAATGAGCGATATTTTGTTGGAAAAACAACAACAAACAGGCGTTAAATTACTTTGGGGCACAGCCAACTGCTTTACCAATCCTAAATATGCTGCAGGTGCCGCCACGAATCCAGATCCGCAAGTATTTGCCTGTGCTGCCACACAAGTTGTCCATGCAATGAATGCAACACATAAATTAGGTGGGCAAAATTATGTCCTTTGGGGCGGACGTGAAGGATACGAAACACTGTTAAATACTGATCTCAAAAAAGAGCGTGAGCAGCTTGGCAAGTTTATGCAATTGGTGGTTGAAAACAAATATAAAATCGGTTTTAAAGGCGCTTTACTTATTGAACCAAAACCGCAAGAGCCAACCAAACATCAATATGATTATGATGTCGCAACTATTTATGGCTTTTTAAAACAATTTGGCTTAGAAAAAGAAATTAAAGTTAATATCGAAGCTAACCATGCAACACTAGCCGGCCACTCATTCCAACATGAAGTTGCCTCAGCTATCGCACTTGATATCTTTGGCTCACTTGATGCAAACCGAGGCGATCCGCAACTAGGTTGGGATACCGATCAATTTCCAAATAGTGTAGAAGAAAATAGCCTTGTCATGTACGAAATTCTCAAAAGTGGTGGTTTTAAAACCGGTGGACTTAACTTTGATGCCAAAATTCGCCGTCAAAGTGTTGATAAATATGATGTATTTTACGGGCATATTGGCGCAATCGATACCATGGCATTATCATTGAAGTGCGCAGCCAAACTAATTGAAGATAACGTTCTTGAGCAAAAAGTTACACAACGATATGCCGCTTGGGACGAAGAATTAGGTCAACAAATCCTTCACGGCAAAATGACGCTGCAAGATATTGCCCAGTATAGTTTAGCCAATAATCTGCAACCAAAACCTTGCAGTGGTGAGCAAGAGAAGTTAGAAAATCGAGTTAATCAGTTAATTTTTGGCTAAGTTAATTGTTCGAAGCAAACTAATCAGGGTATAGTTTACCCTGATAGTAAGCTGTGAAATGGAGAAGAGTATGTATATTGGTATTGATTTAGGCACTTCGGGTGTCAAAGTGATTTTAATGAATGAAAAACAACATATTATCACAACATTAACCAAACCACTCACCGTGTCCCGCCCACATCCATTATGGTCAGAGCAAGATCCGGAGCAATGGTGGCAAGCAACCGATACAGCAATGTGTGAGCTTAGTAAGCAACATAATTTACAATCGGTAAAAGCCATAGGTTTAAGTGGCCAAATGCATGGTGCGGTATTACTCAATCAACAATCACAAGTATTAAGACCAGCAATACTTTGGAATGACGGGCGCTGTGATGTTCAATGCCACCAACTAGAACAACAGGTACCCACTTCCCGTCAAATTACTGGCAATCTAATGATGGCTGGTTTTACCGCTCCTAAAATTAAATGGGTACAACAGCATGAACCGGAAATCTTTGCTCAGATCGATAAAGTATTGCTCCCCAAAGATTATTTGCGTTTTAAAATAACCAATCAATTTGCTTCAGATATGTCCGATTCAGCCGGGACAATGTGGCTTGATGTAAGAAAACGTGATTGGAATGATGAACTACTAAAAGCCTGTGGCTTAACACGACACCATATGCCAACGCTATTTGAAGGCAATCAGATCACCGGTTATGTGACTGATGAAATCGCTAAACGTTGGGGCATTAATCAGATTGCGGTGATTGCTGGCGGTGGTGATAATGCAGCCGGTGCGGTTGGGGTAGGTTTACATCAATCGGGACAAGCGATGCTCTCACTGGGTACCTCCGGCGTCTATTTTGCCGTGACCGATCAGTTTATTAGCAACCCCGAGCAAGCCATTCACAGTTTTTGCCATGCCTTACCAAACCGCTGGCACCTAATGTCGGTAATGTTGAGCTGTGCTTCTTGCCTCGATTGGGCGTGTCAGTTATTGGACATTGAAGATGTCCCAACCTTACTAACTCTAATTGAGGCGCAACCGATCGATGACAAACCTTCGGTCTATTTTTTACCTTATTTATCCGGCGAAAGAACACCTCACAATAATCCCGAAGCTAAAGGTGTATTTTTTGGCTTAACTTATCAACACAACAAAGTCGATCTGGCAAAAGCAGTATTACTGGGCGTTAGCTATGCCCTTGCTGACGGCATCGATGCAGTTCATCAAACTGGCGTCACACCCGATAAAATTTTGGTAATTGGTGGCGGAGCCCGCAGCCGTTATTGGCGACAATTGCTGAGTGATGTTTCCGGTTATTGCATTGAATATTGTGAAGGTAGCGAAGTGGGTCCAGCATTAGGGGCAGCAAAACTTGCACAAATCGCTTGTCATCCCAATACGGCGATAAGCGAACTACTTGCGCCATTGACAATTGTTCAAACGCATCAACCCGATAGCAATCTCCACCAATATTATCAGCAACAGCGCACTATTTTTAGAGATGTTTATCAGCAACTTAAACCATTGATGTCATAATTATGACTTGCAGAATACCCTGTTAGGGTGTTCTGCACCTGTTATCCTGCCTTTTTTACCTTCTTAAAGATATTGAACAATTTATCACTATTTATCTTTACCAAACTAAAAATAACGCTTATTAACCAATATATTACTTGCTAAGTTAACCCTGTCTTTTTCTAATTATGTTAATTGAATAGGTAAATTTTATTACTCAGAGTGTGACACATATCTCATTAATAAGATTTCATAAATTTGAAACCAAATTTGATAATAACATTATCGGCATAGATAAATTATATTGGGCAAAACAACCTTAAAACTTATTTTTTTGATAAGTATTTTTATCAATAATCTAACATTAAGAGAAAATAAAAATGCCTAAAATAAAAAATCCGGTGATACCGGGCATGTCTCCTGACCCGTCAATCATTCGTGTTAACGATACTTACTATATTGCCACATCCACTTTTCATTGGAATCCAATCATTCAAATTTTTCAATCAAAGGACCTCGCTAATTGGCAACTAATTGATTATGTATTTAAAAATGGTGAAGTCAATTTATCCGGAACAAATACCCCCGCCGGTGTATGGGCGCCACATTTATCTTATGATTCGATAAATAAAAAATTTTGGCTAATATACTCGCATATGATAAACATGGCCGGGCGAGAGTTTAATGCTGACACTTATGCAATTTGCGCTGAGAATATTAAAGGGCCTTGGTCAGCGCCAATTTATCTTACCTCTATCGGTTTCGATCCGGCGCTGTTTCATGATGATGACGGTAAACATTATTTAACTATTTTAGAGTGGGAAACACGACAAGGTTATCAAGCTCCGGGACATATTGTCATTGCTGAAGTCGATCTTGCTGAAGGAAAACTCGCCAGTCCGTGGCATCGTCTAACGCAAGGTTTTACAACTCGAGGTTGCGCTGAAGCGCCGCAGATTTATAAAAGGCTTGATAACTATTATTTGATAATAGCCGCCGGTGGTACTGGTTATGCGCACGGTATTGAAATCGGTCGAGCTAAAGATATTTATGGTCCTTATCAGCCCCACCCGTCCGGAGAGCCTATTGTCACTTCCTCACCTAATCATCTATTTTCATTGGGCGATCCCGATGCCGGCCATTTTGAAATGTTCAATCCTAATTCACTAATGCAAAAAGCTGGACACGGCTCACTTGTTGAGAGCCAAAACAGCGATTGGTATATTGCCCATCTGATGTCTAGACCAATAAAAGACACACTACTCAATCCACTTGGTCGAGAAACCTCAATCCAAAAAATGCATTGGACTGAGGATGGTTGGCTTATCATGGCAGACGGCTCTAATTTAGCCAAAATGGAATTTGATTTTGCCTTACCACTTGAGGACGAAATAAGCCATGACGTGATTGAAGAGTTCGACCATGGCTATCAATTGTCCTTTATGACGCCTTATCAACATCAATCCCCTCAATGGGTAAACACCCATGAACGCCACAGTCATTTGAGAATTTATGGACAAAACTCGCTATTTTCTCAAGTAAAGCCGTCGATTATGGCAACTCGGGCTACTTCGTTTGATTATTACATTCAAACTAAAGTTGAATTCCACCCGGAACACTACTCACAAACCGCTGGTGTTGGTCTTTATTATGACTCAAATAATTGGCTCTATTTACATTTAACCTATAGTGAACAACTGAAGACCCCGATTTTAACCACACTACAAGCAAAACTGGGTACCAGAATCGAATATGTCAATCACCGTATTGCCATCCCAAACGGAATTGTGGAACTAAAATTATCCTACCAACACGGCAAGGTTGCACTACTTTACAGACTCGATGAAGCATGGATGCCAATTATGCAAACGATTGATGTCCTTTACTTATCGGATGAAGGCGTCAATGGCGAACCGGGGGAAATAGGTGGATTTACCGGCTTATTTAATTTTATTGCAGCTGTCGATAGCTACCAACATCAATCTTATGCCGATTTTGATTATTACTACGTGATCAACAATGGTTAACATTTTAGGTAAAGTATTATGAAAACAACAATTCCATTAACTCGACTTATTCCCGGGCTAATTATCGGCCCTGCATCGTGGTTAGGTCCATACATTGCCGCATCAAGTCTCTTTTTACCAGCGTTAATTCAACAAATTGATGAAGTAAATAAGATCCACTTATTAGCGCTATTTTCTGCGTGTGGTATGGTGGTTGCGGCAATATCGAATATGCTTGCAGGTTATTTATCAGATCGAACACGTTCAAAATTCGGTAATCGCTCACCTTGGATTGTAGTGGGCGCTATCGCCTTTATGTTATCCATGATATTAGCCTCAACAGCTAACAGTATCCCTTTTTTGTTGTGTTGCTGGTTACTCGGTCAAGTTGCTTTAAACTTTATTGTTGCCCCTATGGTAGCTTGGATAGACTTTGCCGCTGAAGATAGAAAAGGCTCGGCCTCTAGCGCTTATGGTGGTTTAGGTATGGCATTAGGTAACAACGGTTTTACGATACTTGCTGCGATGTTTTTAGGCAGCTTTCGATTTGGCTTTATCGTTTTTGGTATCATTACATTCATTGGCGTATTCCTAGCGGTATTGATTGTAAAAGAGCCGTCAAACCTTAAACAAACCAAGGAAAACAAATTACTCAAAAGCGATAAAACATTTAAAAACGCATTGGCTATATTTCCCAAATGGTCAATCGGTCGGGACTACTATTTGGCGTTAATTGGTAAGCTTTTTCAAGGCATCAGTAACTTTACTATTACCGGTTACCTACTTTTTATTTTGACCGATTTTATGCAGAGCAATTCTTCCGATACACAAAATGCTATCCAACTCATTAATTTAATTATGTTAATTTTCGGCATTTTAATGGGATTTATTGCCGGTCCGATCTGCGATAAATTAAAAGTGCTTAAACTACCAGTCGGTTTATCTACGCTCTTTTTAGGCATTGGTGCACTGGGTTTATCGCTATGTCCAAATCAAACAGGCGTATTAATTTATGCATTTTTTGCGGGAATCGGCATGGGAATATGGAATTCACTCGACAATTTACTAAATTTGCAAGTCATACCTGATCGGCAGCAAGTAGCCTTTTTTTTAGGGATCTATAATCTTGGTAATACAATTACCCAAGCGCTCGCACCAATTATTGCCGCTTGTGTGATAACGTTATTTGGCTTTTCCGCTATTTTTATAGTCTCTTTTGTGTTTGCTATTGTTGGCGGTACTGCCATATTTTTAATTCGTTCAGTTGAC
Organism: Gilliamella sp. B3023; assembly: GCF_026536845.1. Taxonomy (NCBI): domain Bacteria; kingdom Pseudomonadati; phylum Pseudomonadota; class Gammaproteobacteria; order Orbales; family Orbaceae; genus Gilliamella; species Gilliamella sp. B3023. The sequence goes on along the minus strand of NZ_JAFNNH010000022.1, from coordinate 4,996 downwards.
AAATAAACCCATCAAAAAGGAAAAAGCAACAGAAATATTTGAGCTTTTTCCTTATTATTACGGTTACTATTGATATTAAAGCGTCGCCGAATTTAGTGTGGTAAATTGACACCTAAAATCTTTAGGGGTCATGCCATAACGCTTCTTAAACAGGAAATAGAAATACTGAACTGACGGATAACCACATTGCTGAGAAATGGTTTGAATGGGTAATGATGACTCAAGCAGAAGATATTTAGCCTGATTAAATTTTTCTTCATGAATTACCGCATGAATGGTTTTACCTAATGATGATTTAAATCGAATTTCCAAATTAGATCGTGATATCTGCATCTGAGAGATCACTTGCTCAACCTTAATTCCTTTACAGGCGTGATCACGAATATAGTGAATGGCTTGGATGACATAGGGATCGTGAATAGAGCGATAATCTGTTGAACGTCTGGCAATAACTTTTTTAGGTGCTATAAGTAAAGGACATACCGGCACATTACCTTTAATAAAGTGTTTTTGGAGTAAGTTTGCGGCATTAAATCCCATCTCTTCAGTGCCTTGCTTAACGGTTGATAACGATACCATTGACAAATCATTGATGACTTCCTCATTATCAATACCAATAAGGCATAACTCTTCCGGTATTTTTATGCCTGCTCTATCACACGCTTGTAAAATATGGTGTGCCCTAGCATCATTAACCGCAATAATGCCAGTATTCATTGGCAAAGATAGCAACCATTTAGAAAGTTTATCTAAGCCTTCTTGCCAATTATCAAGCGAGGTAGACAAACCTTGATAAATAAACCCTTCATATCCTTTCTGCGCCAAGATTTGCTTAAAAATTTCTTCTCGCACACCTGCCCATCGGCAATATCGGTTTGACGGTAAACCATAAAAAGCAAATTGACTAATTCCCTTAGCACACAAATGATTAAATGCACTTTCAATAATGGAAAAATTATCAGCAGCAACATAAGGCACATTTGGATAGCTCGACTTACCATGATATGAGCTACCCACACCAATTATTGGTATTTGAACATGTTTAAGCAAATCGGCAATATCAGGATCATCAAAATTAGCAATAATTCCATCGCAGTCAAAACGAAAAGAGGTGGTCGTGTCATAACGCAGCGTTTCAGAGATATAAATATTCCAGTGAATATTATGTGACTTCAAAAAATCACCAATACCTTTTAAAATTTGACGATCGTAAATATTATTAGCATTAAATAGTAATACAACTTTGTAAGGTTCATTGTTTATATTCATCATTGTTACACACGACATTTATTCAATACTCAGTATCATATTACCGTTTTTTTAGGCAAAAATTTAGCTTAAATTTATACAGTTTGTCTTTTACTATCTTAATGGCCATATACCTATGTCACACTGCCATTAAATATTTACGCTACATTAAATAGTTATTGTGATAAGAAATAATGCATAAAATCTCACCAACAACTTACGAATGAAAAAGATAAACTTTGTTTAACTATCTGATGCTTAACAATCTAAAATAGTTTAATTAAATAACATAATAAACTTGTGGTAATACTTGACATTATGCCTGTTGAGGTCTAGAATCTTGCGACCCAAAACTTATATACATAGGCTTTGGGCTACAGTTATTAATTACGTATCTAAAAAGCAATTTTTAAATTTATTTTAATTAATCAGGAGCTTATTAATGGCAACAATTAATCAGCTGGTACGCAAACCAAGAGCGCTAAAGGAAGCGAAAAGTAACGTTCCTGCCCTTGAAGCATGCCCGCAAAAACGTGGTGTTTGTACACGTGTTTACACCACTACACCTAAAAAACCAAACTCAGCATTACGTAAAGTATGCCGTGTACGTTTAACCAACGGTTTTGAAGTGACTTCTTATATCGGTGGTGAAGGTCATAACTTGCAAGAACATAGCGTGATTTTAATCCGCGGTGGTCGTGTTAAAGATTTACCTGGTGTTCGTTATCACACTGTTCGTGGTGCATTAGACTGCGCAGGTGTTAAGGATCGCAAACAAAGCCGTTCTAAATACGGTGTAAAACGACCTAAAGCTTAATGGAACTCCGTTAAGTAAGGCCAAACTATAATAATTCCATTTAACTCATTTGAGTTTTGGGTAAACCTGAAAATTTATAACATATAAACGGAGTATTCCAATGCCACGTCGTCATGTTGTCGGTCAAAGAAAAATTTTACCTGATCCGAAATTCGGTTCAGATTTGCTGGCGAAATTTGTAAATATTTTAATGATAGATGGTAAAAAATCTATCGCAGAATCAATCGTATATTCAGCTCTTGATAAATTAGCTGAGCGTAGTGGAAAAGACCACTTAGCAGCTTTTGAAGTTGCATTAGATAACGTAAGACCAACTGTAGAAGTTAAGTCTCGTCGCGTTGGTGGTTCTACATACCAAGTTCCTGTTGAAGTGCGTCCAGTTCGTCGTAATGCACTTGCAATGCGTTGGATTGTAGATGCTGCACGTAAACGTGGCGATAAATCAATGGCGTTACGCCTAGCGAATGAACTTATGGATGCTTTTGAAAACAAAGGCACTGCTGTGAAAAAACGCGAAGATGTTCATCGTATGGCTGAAGCTAATAGAGCGTTTGCACACTATCGTTGGTAATCTTTCCACTGATATTAAGTGGCTTGAAATTAGACTGACAGCACATATCTACTGTCAGTCAACCTAAATGATATTTTATTAAGCAAACGATTCTAAATAGAGGATTAATATGGCTCGTACAACCCCTATAGCACGCTACCGTAATATCGGTATCAGTGCACATATTGACGCAGGTAAAACAACAACTACCGAACGTATTTTGTTTTATACTGGTGTAAGTCACAAAATTGGTGAGGTTCATGATGGCGCAGCTACCATGGACTGGATGGAACAAGAACAAGAACGTGGTATTACTATCACTTCAGCAGCGACAACTGCATTCTGGTCAGGTATGGGACAACAATTTGAACCACACCGTATCAATATCATCGACACCCCGGGACACGTTGACTTCACAATCGAAGTTGAACGTTCTATGCGTGTTCTTGATGGTGCAGTAATGGTTTACTGTGCGGTTGGTGGTGTTCAACCTCAATCAGAAACAGTATGGCGCCAAGCTAACAAATATAAAGTTCCTCGTATCGCATTTGTAAACAAAATGGACCGTATGGGTGCTAACTTCTTACGTGTGGTTGAACAAATCAAAACACGTTTAGCGGCAGTGCCTGTTCCATTAGTATTACCAATCGGTGCTGAAGAAGGCTTTACTGGTGTTGTTGATTTACTTAAACGTAAAGCAATTAACTGGAATGATGCTGACCAAGGTACAACCTTTACTTATGAAGATGTGCCAGCTGACATGGTTGAGCAAGTTGAAGAATGGCGTGCAAACTTAATCGAAGCTGCAGCAGAAGCTAACGAAGAGTTAATGGAAAAATACCTAGGTGGTGATGAGTTAACTGAAGAAGAAGTTAAAAAAGCACTACGTGAACGCGTACTTGCTAACGAAATCATCTTGGTAACATGTGGTAGTGCATTTAAAAATAAAGGCGTTCAGTTCATGCTTGACGCAGTTATTGAGTATCTACCTGCTCCAACTGATGTCCCTGCGATTAAAGGTGAATTACAAAATGGTGAACCAGCAGAACGTCATTCAAGTGATGATGAACCATTTGCTGCACTTGCATTTAAAATTGCAACTGACCCATTTGTTGGTAACTTAACCTTCTTCCGCGTTTACTCTGGTGTAGTTAACTCTGGTGACTCAGTTCTTAACTCAGTTAAAGATCGTAAAGAACGCTTTGGTCGTATCGTACAGATGCATGCGAATAAACGTGAAGAAATCAAAGAAGTTCGTGCGGGTGACATTGCAGCAGCAATCGGTCTTAAAGATGTCACAACTGGTGATACGCTTTGTGCTGAAAATTCACCAATTATTCTTGAAAGAATGGAATTCCCTGAGCCAGTTATCTCGGTTGCAGTAGAACCTAAAACTAAAGCTGACCAAGAAAAAATGGGTATTGCTTTAGGTCGTTTGGCAAAAGAAGATCCATCATTCCGTGTATGGACTGATGAAGAATCAAACCAAACTATCATTGCTGGTATGGGTGAATTACATCTTGAAATCATCGTAGACCGTATGAAACGTGAATTTAACGTTGAAGCGAATGTCGGTAAACCTCAAGTTGCTTACCGTGAAACAATTCGTACAACAGTTAAAGATATCGAAGGTAAACATGCAAAACAATCTGGTGGTCGTGGTCAATACGGTCATGTTGTTATCGACTTGTATCCATTAGAAGCGGGTGGTGCTGGTTACGAATTTGTTAACGAAATCAAAGGTGGGGTAATTCCTGGTGAATTTATTCCAGCAGTTGATAAAGGTATCCAAGAACAATTGAAATCAGGTCCTTTAGCTGGCTATCCGGTAGTGGATCTTGGTGTGCGTTTACATTTTGGTTCTTACCATGATGTCGACTCATCCGAAATTGCCTTTAAACTTGCCGCATCAATGGCATTTAAAGAAGGCTTCATGAAAGCTAAACCTGTGCTTTTAGAACCAATTATGAAAGTAGAAGTTGAAACCCCTGAAGATTATATGGGTGACGTTATCGGTGACTTAAACCGTCGTCGTGGTATGATCGAAGGTATGGAAGATACTGCAACTGGTAAAACAGTTAAAGCACAAGTTCCACTTTCTGAAATGTTTGGTTATGCGACAGACCTTCGTTCACAAACACAAGGTCGTGCTTCTTACTCTATGGAGTTCTTGAAGTATAACGAAGCACCTTCAAACATCGTAACAGCAATTATTGAAGCTCGTAAAGCGAAATAATTATTTATATAAATAAAGTAACACTTCCCTACAAAATTAGGGAAGTGATTTAATAAAGGAACATTAAGATGTCTAAAGAAAAATTTGAACGTACAAAACCCCACGTTAACGTTGGTACAATCGGCCACGTTGACCATGGTAAAAC
>NZ_JAFNNH010000021.1:0-47693 GCF_026536845.1 Gilliamella sp. B3023 | reverse complement strand
TAGTTGTCTGTGATGTCAATGCGTGACCCGAAAAAGGAAGGAAAAGAGCCACGAAAAAAACAATCTGCCGGGATAATTGGGAAAAGGATCGAAAACAGGATCCGAAAAACGACCGGAAAAAAGATCGAGAAGAGGATCGCGGAAGCGATCGCGCGAAAATTCGCGGAATTTCACTTGATTGCGTGGAAAAACAAGTTTCAGTGAAAAATTTAAGCTGAGAGCTGGACTTAGACGAATTTAAAAGATAGGTTGGCCAGGTTGCCTGTTGCCTGTTGCCTGTTGAAAATTATAATGCATTTTGGACTGCCCTGTCAAGTAATTTTTTGATTAATTTGCAATTTTACACGTTTCTGTCAAATTTTAGCCCATTAGCTAAAACCGTGTAAAAAGTATAGTGATTGGAAAAACACGATGCAACACTTTTTTTCACTCACTTGCGTTAACTTTCGTAAAGAGGTTCTAAAATGGTTCTAGTTTATAATTAGTTAACTGCTGTTTTAATTAGAGATATTGTGATTACAAATCTTTAAAATTAGAGCGATTGATCCTCGAAAATTTTATTTTAGGGCTTTAAATTAGAAATTTAGTGATTTTGATATTTTAATAATTTTTTAAGTGAAATTGAGAACCCCAAAAACCCCGCTCCTCAACTTTTTTTGCGATAGAAACCTCAAAAATAAACCCGCGGGTAATTCAAACGTCGCTAAGCCGCTTAATCGCTTATTATGATTTCTTCGACTATTTAATTTTTAAATACATATCCTCTTACTTTATGAAAGGATTTTATGCAATAACTTATCTGATCATATTTCATCCATTCGTAAGTCTGAATTTTTTCTAAATGATAGTTATGATCTTTTACTACATTTCTATTTTAATTAGTTTTTGTTCGTTTTATAATCAATCCCCTCAACTTCTTACAATCTTCGATTTTTAATAAAAACAATGTGTTAATTAAGAGTAAATTTTCAACGCAAGGGAGTATTAACATGAATGATGGGTTAAAACTAGAAAAAATAAAAGCCTTATTTGAAAAACTTGAATTACCCGATTTTAATAGCTCATCAATAATTTATGGTTCTATCCACCCAAAACTTTGGAGATTTGCACTTTTTCAGGGCGCAGCCGCTTTTGATATTAAACACTACCTTATTTATTTTAATTCCGATGAAATTATTTTAATTGGCTTAACTCTCGGTGCAGATTTAACGAATGATGTTATTCGAATACCAATGACGTCAATTTCAAATTTCAAGTTCAAAAAAGGCTGGATTACCAGTAAATTTGAATTTACTATGGCTGGAAACAAAAGATATCCATTTATAGTACCTAATTTTGTGTTCATCGCAAAATGGCAAAAGCCAAATTTAACCCATATTGTTTCCACCTATTTTAATCAATAATTAACTCAATTATCTTTTACCTATATGATGAAGCATAATTACCTAATATATTGTATTATTGGGTAATTTAATTTCAATTTTTACGTTTAATGTGTGATGCAGTCCTTGCCCGCATCGGAAATCCGTGAATTTGATTATAGTGCTTAGTGCTTTATAAAAAGTCCGAATCTGTTCTAACTTGCATATTTCAGTTTTCTAGTTTAATTTATCGTCACTAACCCATTCACTTTTTGAGATGAGACATGACGATATCATTTAAAGAGCAGCAACAACGGATCAATTTTGTTAAACAATTTTTTGCTGAGCAATTAGCTAATAATTTATCACTAATTGAAGTTCAAGCCCCACTTTTGAGTCAAATTGGTGATGGTGTTCAGGATAATTTATCTGGGACTGAGAAGGCGGTTCAGGTTAATATTAAGAGTATTCCTGATGCGCAATTTGAAGTGGTTCATTCACTCGCTAAATGGAAACGCAAAATATTGAGCCAACATAATTTTCCAGTTGGTGAAGGTATTTATACCAATATGAAAGCACTTCGCCCTGATGAAGATAAGCTCTCCCCTATTCATTCTGTTTATGTCGATCAATGGGATTGGGAAAAAGTAATTCGTCCTGAAGATCGCAATCTTGCTTATTTAAAACAGACGGTAGAGAAGATTTATAGTGCTATTAAGGCTACAGAAAAAGTGGTTTCAGAAAAATATCATCTTTCTTGTTTTTTACCAGAGTCGATCACTTTTATGGATAGTGAGCAGTTATTGAAACGTTATCCTAATTTGTCACCAAAAGAGCGCGAAAACGCGATTACTAAAGACTTAGGCGCAGTATTTTTAATCGGTATTGGCGGTGATTTGTCAAATAAAGAAAAACACGATGTGCGCGCCCCTGATTATGATGATTGGAGTAGCGATAATGAGATGGGTTCTAAAGGATTAAATGGTGATATTTTAGTTTGGAATCCAGTTTTAAATAGTGGTTTTGAAATTTCGTCAATGGGTATTCGCGTCGATCCTGAGACGTTAAAGCGTCAATTAAAATTAACCAATAATGAAGATCGTCTGCAATATGCTTGGCATAAGGCATTAGCTAATGGTGATTTTTTACAGACAATTGGTGGCGGAATTGGACAATCTCGACTAACTATGTTGCTTTTACAACAACATCATATTGGGCAAGTCCAAGCAAGTGTTTGGGATGATGTAACCAAGCAAAACTATCAACAACTTTTATAATTCATGCTCAGCATGTTTTATCTAAAATGGTAAAACATGCTGTTTACTAGTCACTTTTATCCAATGCCATTTGCCAAAAATTTATTTCCAATTGCGTCGCTTGCTTAAATATTTGGCTTAATTGTTTAAATCGGTTTTCACTAATATTAAGTAATTGTTGTTCTATCCAAGCAATTTCTTTTTGTACTGCTTGTTGGAACTCCTTACTGGCATACATCTCAATCCAAGAGTGATATGGGTTGTTTTCGTTCCAACCTTGAATCCAATTAGCAATCATGCCATACCCAATTAAACAGGGCGCCATTGCTATGTGTATATCTAATATATCGCCGTGTAATCCAATATCAAGCACATAACGTGTATAATCGCTATTGGCTTTGGCTTCCTTTAATGTGCTTAGTTCATATTCAGATATGTGCCATTTTTTGCAATATTCAATATGCAGATCGAGTTCAACTTCAACAATGGTTTTTAAACTCTCTAATGATTGCCGAATTTGAGCAATGTCGTGACTTTTATATACTGCAAGTCCCCAAGCTCGGGAAAAGTTGATTAAAAAAAGATAATCTTGTTTAAGGTAGTATTGAAAGCAGGTTAAGTCTAATGTGCCTTTTCCTAATTGTTGAACAAAATCATGTTGAATGTAGTGTTTCCACTCGCTTGATTCAATCAGTGAGTTAAATGATGGCATAATGACTCCTTTTTGATAAATTCGCTATAAGGAGTTAAACAGATTTCTATAATAGACGTGTTTTAAACTCCCTTCGTCGGTATTAACCGAATCAGGTTCAACGGGTATAATCTCAGCCTATAGCACCCCGGTTAAACAAATTATAAAATTTATAAAATGGTTACTTAAATTTCTGTTTATTCTGCTTTTTGTTCAGTTTCCTGAGATTCTGTAGAAGTCGGCTCTGGAGTTTGAACTTTTTCTACTGGTGCCGAAGCTGGCGTTTGAACTGGAGCGTTACTAGGGCTGTCGCTCTCGACGGGTTGTGGTGTGATTTCAACAGGTGTTTCAGGCTCATCTTTAACTGATTTTGATGATGGTGTACGAATATAAACAATGCTTTGTTTACCTCGATCACATGATCCAACGATTTTACCTTCAATATTTTGTTCACCTTGAGGAACAAGTTTTAATTGGAAGCTATTTTCATTAACACCGTTATTTTTAATTTTTTCGGCGATATTTGCACTAATTTCGTCACAATTGGACGCAGATGCAATAACTGGGAGACCTAATAATAAAACTACTGCTAACTTTTTCATGATCTTTCCTTAAGATTATCGAGTAACTGATGCATTATAAAACGATTGTTTAAACTGTCCATATCGTTTTGAATAACGCTGCAAATAAATTTTATCAATAGATTTGAAAAAGCTAGCTTAGTATAGATTTTTTAGTTAATTCTGCTCTTGGTGTTGGTTTTCGAGTAATTTTAATTTATCTAGAACCCATGAGCGAATATCGGATAATTCGGCTTCAGATAATTGATTTACAAAGTCTCTTTTTGCGTGGAGTTGTTTGCGATCTTCTTCAGTCAAAACCACACCTTTTAAATTTAATAATACCTCTTTACGGTACATTGAGTAGATAAAATCTTTTATCAAATCATCGGAAAGATTAATATCAGCCATGGTGATTTCCTTATTTTATAAAACTCATTTGTTAATCATCAAATTTAGTTAATCTTTATATAAATAACATTCTGATAGATTTTAAAGATGAATCCAGCCTAAAAAATAGGCTGACTTTTACTATAGTCTAATCACTATTAGATAACAATAGTAAATCGATAAATTAAATTAATTGATTAAATTATTCACTTTATTATTTGATAAGTATTTAACAAACCTGTTGATAACTCAATAACAATATAATAATTAATAAGTTATATGCAAGGTTAATTTTTAATCTTCTCTGATTTCTCAATTTTTGAGTAACCATTATCTAGCCTATTTCACAAAAATTGTGATTATAAAAAAATACAGCATATATTATGCTGTATAAAGAAAATATAAGGGAGTTAAAACAAGAATTTATAAAGCAGTAATAAACGCGGTTAAACCAAATAATACTCCTGGAAAATTAGCTATTGCAATTGGCCAATCCTTTTTTTGTCGTAATAAGCCATAACAGACCCATAATGAGCAGTTAATTGCTGCCGCTAAAGGTTGAGTTGGATTAGCTTTAAATCCATGAAGATTGTCGATAATTTGTGGGATATACGATACGTACATTCCTAATGATGCAAGTGTTGCGATAACACCCAAATAGTGAAAAGCTTTTGGAGAAAGATTCAAAATCAGCCTACCTGCTTATATATGAAAGGAGCAAATAATCTAACATATATAACAAGTGAGTTAAATATTGGTGTACCGTGGTTTCAGATAATATTTTGTAAATAAAATGATAAGATTTTTTATGTGAATCTATTTTAAGTAATCGGATATGGTTTTTAATAATAAATGTTATTGCTACGAAGGCCTTATATCAAACGCAAATTGTTATATCAAATGATGTAGCTAATAAGGCATAAAAACCGTGATTTTTTGATAGTTTTGTGATTATTTAGCTGAGATTCAATCCAATAATGAGATTTGAAGTTTACCGATTAACCCTGCCTGTTTGTCTGGGCAGTTATGATCTATTTATTAACACCAAATACCTGTTAGAACAATCAATAAAAACTTAGTTCGCTTTATCTCATCAAATCTTTTGCAAAATGACCATAACTTAAACGTATAGCGCCAACTCGATCCCCAAAGTCAGTGCCTTGTGACACTATTATATGCTTTGCTAGTAATTGATTTAAAATAGCCAACTCCTGCGCCTGACTGCTAACGGGCAAATGGGCATATAGATGAAAACCGCCTGTGGGTATCTGGTAATTGATGTCACCTTTAAAATAGTCATCCAGCCAATCTATTAGTTGGTTAGCCTTCTGTTTTAATTGCTGGCGTAACCATTCTTGATGGGATTGGTAGTGATGAGTCAAATATTCTTCAGCTAAAAGTTGCGGTAATATACTTAATCCTGAGTCAATGTGATGCCTTATATTGGCTAGTTTTTCGATAATTTCTTTCGGAGCAATCATCCAACCAATACGTATATTGCGACCAATATATTTGGATAATGATCCTAAATAGATAACTTGATTACTGGTATCATATTTTTTTATCGGGTCGATATGACTCTTTTGATCAAAAGCTAACCCACTATAAGCATCATCCTCAACAATACCAATACACTGCTTTCGACAAAATGCCAATATCTGTTTTTTTCGATGATTACTCATCACACATCCCGTTGGATTTTGAAATATTGGATTTAGAAATAGCCATTTAATTTGCCGTTCTAAACTGACTTTTTGTAAACTCTCTAAGGTTATCCCTTCGGCATCACACTCAATACCATATAACCGCAAACCTGCTGCTTGAAATAGTGGTAATGAATAGAAATATGAAGGTGATTCAATGCCTATTGCATCGCCAGGTTTTAATAATCCTTGAGTAATTAAAAAGAGGGATTGCTGCGTTCCTGAGGTTATTAAAATTTGATCGGTATCAACCATCATGCCAAATTGGTTCAACATATAATTGGCGATCTGCACTTTGAGTGTAGGTAGACCCAATTGCAATGTGTCGCTTTGCTTTTCATAAGCAACCATTTCATGAGAGGTGATATTGGGTAACATTAATTTGGGCATCATATGAGTTGGTAAATCGCCATTAGCCAAATCACAGATGTTCGCCATTTGCTGACGAGTCTGAAATACTTTTTGTTGATATACACTTTTGCGATTTTGATAGAAATGGGCTGGCAGTCGCCAGTTAATGGTGGAGTAAGCTTGAAGCCCCCATTTTTGATCATTAATAAAGGTTCCACTACCCTGCTTACGAACCAATACATTACGTTCAGTTAAGATATCTAGCGCATGGACAATAGTTGAGCGGTTAACGTGCAGATTTTTAGCTAACTCTCGCTCTGATGGTAATCTCTCACCCGCTATTAATACCCCTTGTTCAATGTAGTTTTCAATCAACTGGACCACTTTTTTAAATAGTGCTCCGTCAAAAGCCGCTAATTTTTGTTTATTCCACATCGTCTATCAGTTTTTTGATTTATGCATAATTGGATGGGTTAATTATAGTCCAATTGGCTGTTTATTGAAGCAATTTTATTTTGAATAATACTTTATTTAATTAGGAGCAATCATGAAAACAGGTACACAAACAGTAAAACGTGGCATGGCACAGATGCAAAAAGGCGGTGTGATTATGGATGTAGTTAATGCCGAACAAGCAAAAATTGCTGAGCAAGCAGGTGCAGTGGCTGTAATGGCTTTAGAACGTGTTCCCTCTGATATACGCGCTGCTGGAGGCGTAGCACGAATGGCTGATCCAACAATCGTTGAAGAAGTGATGAAAGCAGTTACCATACCTGTTATGGCAAAAGCGCGAATCGGTCATATCGTTGAGGCACGCATTTTGGAGTCCATGGGCGTCGATTATATTGATGAAAGCGAAGTGCTGACACCAGCGGATGAACAATATCATTTATTGAAAGATGAATTTACCGTACCTTTTGTTTGTGGTTGTCGTGACTTAGGCGAAGCACTGCGTCGAATTGGTGAAGGAGCTTCGATGCTACGCACCAAAGGTGAACCAGGAACAGGTAATATTGTAGAAGCAGTAAGGCATATGCGCCGAGTAAATGAACAAATTCGTTTAGTTGTTGGTAAATCAAAAGATGAGTTGATGACATTTGCTAAAGAGATTGGGGCACCTTATGAGTTGATATTACAAATCAAACAACTGGGTAAACTACCGGTTGTTAATTTTGCTGCTGGTGGCATTGCTACGCCTGCTGATGCTGCATTGATGATGCAACTTGGTGCCGATGGTATGTTTGTTGGTTCAGGTATTTTTAAATCGCAAAATCCGGAAAAATTCGCTAAAGCAATCGTTCAAGCAACAACATATTTTGACGATTATCCAAGATTAGCTGAACTTTCAAAAGGATTAGGTGAAGCGATGAAAGGTATCGAAATCAGTAAATTAAGCGAATCTGAAAGAATGCAAGAGCGAGGTTGGTAATGAGCTCAAAAGCAAGTAAAACTATTGGTGTGCTTAATTTACAAGGCGCAGTGACTGAACATTTAAATATGCTTGCAACTATTGATTTAGTCATCCCAATTACAGTAAAAAAGCCCGAGCAATTGAGTCAAGTTGATGGTTTAATTATTCCGGGTGGTGAATCAACTGCAATAAGTCGTTTAATTCGGCAAAATGGCTTATTTGAACCAATCCAAGAGTTTGCCAAGCAAGGTAAAGGGATTTTTGGTACCTGCGCGGGTTTGGTGCTTTGCGGTAATGAAACAAGCCATAGCGAAGTTGAACAACTGGGTTTGATGGATATTGTGGTTGAACGTAATGGATTTGGTCGGCAAATTGCTAGCTTTGAGACGATGTTAGATATTGCACCTATTGGCCAGCAAGTTCCAGCTGTTTTTATCCGAGCGCCCTATATTGCTAGGGCGGGCAAGCAAGTCACACAACTTGCTTTTATTGATAATCATTGCGTAATGGCAGAGCAAGATAATATTTTAGTCTGCTCATTCCATGCCGAACTAACGACCGATAACCGCATAATGCGCTATTTTATTGAAAAATGCTGACTGTTTTTCTCTTATATAAAAAGATATTCGATTATAGGCACTAATTATTGGTGCCTTTTTCTCCTCAAAAACCCCGCTCCTCAACTTTTTTTCTATTTTTTAAATTATTTCCAACTTATTTCTGATTTTAATGTATTTGAAGGGAATAAATGGATAAATAAAAAAGTAAATTTAGTTTATTTGATTATTGGCACTAATTATTGGTGCTTTTTTTCCTCAAAAACCCCGCTCCTCAACTTTTTTTCTATTTTTTAAGTTATTCCTAACTTATTTCTGATTTTAATGTATTTGAAGGGAATAAATGGATAAATAAAAAAGTAAATTTAGTTTATTTGATTATTGGCATTAATTATTGGTGCTTTTTTTCCTCAAAAACCCCGCTCCTCAACTTTTTTTCTATTTTTTAAATTATTTCCAACTTATTTCTGATTTTAATGTATTTGAAGGGAATAAATGGATAAATAAAAAAGTAAATTTAGTTTATTTGATTATTGGTACTAATTATTGGTGCTTTTTTTCATCAAAAAACCCGCTCCTCAACTTTTTTTATCTATTTTTAAATTACTTGTAACTTATTTCTATCTGTCTTTATAATGTGTTAACAAATGATAAATAAAAAAGGTAAATAAATTATGATGACAGGAAGTTGTTTATGTGGCGAAGTTTTCTATCAACTAAATAATGAGATTAAAACAATTGTGTATTGTCATTGCTCGCGTTGTCGCAAACAAACAGGTTCGGCTTTTAATGCTGCAACAGCCATTAACCAGGAAGATTTAACTTTTATTAAGGGCGAAGAAAAGATAAAAATTTTTTCATGCTCAGGCGTTAATCGCCATTTTTGTGGTCAATGTGGTTCACACCTTTTTTCTAGTCGTGATAATGATAATAATAGTTATCGATTACGTATTGGCCTAATTAATGAACCAATTAATGCGGAAAAGCGTATTCATATTTATACCGGTTCAAAAGCGAATTGGGATATTATTTGTGATGGTTATCCTGAATTCGAAGAAGGAATCCCCCCAAAATAATTCGATGTTAATATCATTCGCTGGATGATGTTTATTTTCGAAAGCTAAGTCTGCTTTTAAAGCTCTTCATTACGTTGCCAATGGGTTTTATGCGCAAAACCCATTAGGTTATTTGTCATCTTGATTTGTTGCAATTGAATAGACCAAATCGGAGCTTTCATCACTCTAGCAAAAGGAAAAGCATGATAATAAAGTTTATAAGCATGACTTGCTTGATTTTCAGCAAGCAATTGAGCATTGCCTGTAAATTGTATCCCCTGAATTTTGGCAATCGATTTTGGACTGATGCTAATCGTGCCAGCAACATTAGGATTTTTTAGCATCCCTTGTGCATGTTGGGTTTTCAATTCTGATAAGAAATATAAGCACCAATTAACTTCATCAAATACATAAAATGCGTTGCATGACCATGGTTGGTTTTCTGCTAATATTAGGCTCAAACTTAACACATGTTGCTGTTTAATAAATTGCACGATTTTATGGTCAGATGATTTCATTATTTTATTCAGATTTTTGATTAAGACTCATATCCTCACCCCAGCGCGGTAAACTAGGTACATCAATATCAAACAGATCAAGCGCTCTGGCAACACTATGAGTGATAATATCATCGACACTTTCAATATGTTGATATAACGCAGGAACAGGTGGAAAAATAATTCCCCCCATTAATGTCACCGCTTCCATATTTTTAATGTGTCCTAGATGTAATGGGGCTTCTCGTGTCATTAACACTAAGCGACGACGCTCTTTTAAAACGACATCAGCAGCGCGTGTTAATAAATTATCAGATAGACCATGAGCTATTGCTGCCAGTGTTCGCATCGAGCAAGGTGCAACTAACATGCCCATTGTTTTATATGACCCACTAGCAATGGCAGCGCCAATATTGTCAACCGAATAGACCATATCGGCTAAAGATTCTAATTGTGCTAACTGGGATTTAGAATGTTCGTAATTCCCGGTTATTTTGGCCGCTTTTGATATGACAAGATGGGTTTGAATGTCCATTGGTTTTAGGAGTTCTAAAGCTTTTATACCATAAGCAAAGCCTGTTGCGCCACTTATACCAACTATCATTCTTCTCATATTGATTCCTACAGTCAAATTTCTGAATTTATTTTAACTTAGATTAATGCGTTAAGGTATGGGAATTTGTTTAATCGCGGAGTGAAAGTCACCGCTAACCTTTTTGTTAGCGGTGGAATTTGATATAACTTATTCTTTAGCCATTGGTTGTTCAACGACTTTTGTAGTTTGTTTACCTTGGATGGTTTTAATTTTGTCACCATAACTTTTTACGGCTTCTTTATTTGATAATAAGCTATATGTTAGCTTAAAGTCAGCGCTTTTACCTGGTTCTAATTGAGGAACACGTTTTTGTTCACGTTCAATAGTAACAGGATAGGCAAAGCTTGTACCTGGCTCAATACCAGTCACGTAACCTTGTTTAAGCGTATCGGTGTTTTTCCATAATGTAAGCACTGGTAACTGTTTAGTATTAAATGAAATACCAACCCCTTTATCACCTGCTTTGTTAGCCAACATCACTTGAGTTTGATTTTTTGAATCCGCATAAGGGAAGATGTTATAAACCATTTCGTCAAAGTTTTTTGTTGGTCCTAAATAGGTTTGCCAATTTTTAAGGCCGGTAGCTGCATAATCATTGAATGGTGAAACTTCTTTGACAGGTGCAACAAATTTTGCCCCTTCTTCAAGGATTGGTGTACCAAAATTGCTGTGATAGATAATTTGATAATCACGCGGGTAATCACCTTGGTTAGTCACAGTATCGTGAACAGTAAATTCTTTAGTTCCTGGTACATGAGAAATTCTAACCCAAGTTTCTAAATTGCTCTTTTTGAAAGCTTTTTCTTTGATAAGACCACTAACGGTAATGGTGTATGGTGCTTCGTCTTCAATATCAACAAACAGTTTTGAAACTGGTGTATTTTGCGCGCGCCCATGAAGGGTATACATCATTCCATCAGCTTGTACCGCATGACCTGTCCATTCAAATCCACAACGAACCATCATTTCATTAAAGCCATCTAACCAACCATTACCGCCACGGCTTTCTAAGTTGATATTATTTGGATGAACGATTTCTTCAACCGGGGAATCCCAACCTAAGCGCACTCCATCACCTTCAACTGAAAGGATGCCTAGACCACGAGTTGGGCTTAATTTAATAGTCAGTCCATCACTTATAAGAGTTAAGACTTCAACATCTTCTTGAAGCCCACCTCTAAGTACACTATTTTGCATACTAAAAGTTGGTGCACCCTTTGCATGTTCGACATTTGTTAGATACCAGCCACCTTTTCTAACTTGAATATCGGTGTCAGTAATAATGTAATGTGTAGCATTGGCAGAATAGGAGATTACTCCAAGCGCGACAGCTAACGTAAGATTTCTAATTTTCATGAGATTAATTCCTTATAATTATAATTAAAATATATATCCATCATGAGCAAGGATATGCGTTAATTGGGTCTAACCTGCCCTGCTTTCCAGTGTTTTCGACAAACTGAATGGTATTCACTATCACCAAGATGAATTGAATTACCAAATTTAACGATTTGTCCGTTTTCACCTTCTAACAGAATCATTGTCGCTTTTTTACCGCACCAGCATACGGTTTTAAGTTCTCTATAATTATCAGCAATTTCTAATAATGTTTTCGAACCTTCAAACAAATGCCCCATATAATCGGTCTTTAATCCAAAAAACATCATCGGAACGCCAAACTCATCACATACGTCTGACAACTTCCATATGGTATTGGACGATAAAAATTGACTTTCATCAATCAAAATACACGCATAGTTATTTTGTTTGATCTGTTCAATAATACCATCAACAGTATTATCATCAAGTTGTAATGCTTTTTTACGTAATCCAAGTCGAGATACAATCTCAACTGCGGAGTCGCGAGTATCGACCGATGATTTAAGTAATAATGTCTGCATATTATTACTTAAATAGTTATGATCTATTTGTAGTAATTCTGTGGATTTTCCGGCGTTCATTACGCCATAAATATAGTAAATTTTAGACAAAATTTGCGTCTCAAAAAGTTAGATAGTAATTATCAGTAACACTAAAAGTAAAAGGTAAGTCTCTCGACTTACCTTTTTGATGAATAAATTATTTGGCTTTACCTTGGTTTGCTACCGCTGCTTGTTTAGCTGCGATTTCATCAGCATTACCTAAGTAGTAATGTTTAACAACTTTCATGTTGTCATCAAATTCATAAACTAATGGTACGCCAGTTGGAATGTTAACATCGATAATGTCATCATCACTGATATTGTCTAAATGCTTAACTAGAGCACGAAGAGAGTTACCGTGAGCTGCAATAATAACACGTTCACCTTTTGCAACACGTGGTGCAATAGTTGATTCCCAGTAAGGAAGTACACGTTTAATTGTTAATGCTAAGCTTTCAGTTAATGGTAATTCTGATTCTGGTAATTTGCTATATCGTGAATCGTGACCAGGGAAGCGCTCATCTGATTTTTCAAGTGCAGGAGGAGTGATAGCAAAACCACGACGCCATAATTTAACTTGATCATCACCATATTTAGCAGCAGTTTCTGCTTTATTTAAACCTTGTAACGCACCATAATGACGTTCGTTTAATTTCCAGTTCTTTTCAACCGGTAACCATGCTTGATCAACTTCATCAAGGATGTGCCATAATGTATGAATAGCACGTTTTAAAACTGAAGTATATGCATAGTCAAATGTAAAGCCTTCTTGTTTTAGTAATTTACCTGCTTCAGCAGCTTCTTTGTTACCTTTGTCAGATAAATCAACATCAGTCCAACCACAAAAACGGTTTTCTTGATTCCAAACGCTTTCTCCGTGACGAATAAGAACTAATTTTTTTACTGCCATGAATATAACTCCTTAGTTACGTAAAATAAAATGGTTAAATGAATTGGACTTTCGTTAAAAATGCACGTTTGATTAAGTGCATTTTTAACGTTTTAATCTTTTTAAACACTTATTATTTAGATAAGTATTTTAATGGATCGACTGATTGCGCTTTATAACGAATTTCAAAGTGTAGTCGTACTGATGAAGTTCCCGTTGCGCCCATTGTCGCAATTTGTTCACCAGCTCGAACATTTTGTTGTTCTTTAACCAAAATAGTTTGGTTATGCGCATACGCCGTTAAATAGTCATCATTGTGTTTTACAATGATTAAGTTACCATAACCTGGTAATGCATTACCAGAATAAACCACTCGACCATCCGCTGCTGCAACGACTTTAGCGCCTAATGAACCAGCAATATCTATACCTTTAGTGGCATTAGAGAATTTTTCAATGATCTTACCTTGTGCCGGCCACTGCCATGTAATATTGGCAACATTCGATGTTGAGCTAGATGGTGATGGCGATGTGGTTGAAGCCGGTTCAGTTACAGTTTCAGTAGTTTCAACTGTATTGGTTGGTTTATTAGTACCAGATGTAGTAGTTGTTGTAGTAGTTACTGTTGTTACAACTGGTTTTGTTGAATTAGTCTGAGCAGGCGTATTCGTTGATGTGGTTTTTTTAGTTTCAACGATCGTTGTGCCACCGCTAACATCAAGCACTTGACCTACACTTACAGCAAAAGGTTCTTTGATATTATTTTTAGCAGCTAATGCTCGATAATCATTACCGGTTACCCAAGCGAT
This sequence comes from Gilliamella sp. B3023, assembly GCF_026536845.1. Lineage (NCBI taxonomy): Bacteria > Pseudomonadati > Pseudomonadota > Gammaproteobacteria > Orbales > Orbaceae > Gilliamella > Gilliamella sp. B3023. The sequence goes on along the minus strand of NZ_JAFNNH010000021.1, from coordinate 33,647 downwards.
ATAAAACAGTGTATCGCCTCGTTTGACGGTGTAAGTATCACCTTGATAGCCACCTTTTGGAATATCATTATAATCACGATTATAGACAATACGTTCATTTGATGTCACAACACCTTGACTAGTTGAACCGCTAGTCGAATTACGAGATGCTGGCGCCGATGGTGTATAAGTTGATGTAGATGATGGCGCTCGATTACCTTTGGAAATAATTTCAGGCGGTTTTGTGTAAACCGAGGAGGTAGAAGATCTCGATGAATCAGATATATCTTCGATATCAGCTGGATTTGTCTGCGTACAAGCAGAAATCATCAAACTTAAACAACTTAATGTGAGAATTTTTTTCACAATAACACCTTTCATTTATATATATAGTTTTAATACGAACATTTTATCGTTTTTATAACAAAAAGCTATTATATTAATTACCAGCAAGCTAAATCAATAAAATCACAGCTAAAATAGCATTTTTATTGCTTAAAAACTGTAAATTCGGCAAATTTTACAGTTTATGTTGCTTATTGTAAGTTATTTAGGCGATATTTAGATGAAATCTATCACCAGTATAAAATGATTGCTAAAATTTGGTTTAATAAATGCCCTATTATCCGTCTATGTTTTATTGATTAAGACTTTTTTCGGCACTAGGAGTATGTACATTAAATTTGGTATAGTATATTTAAGACTTAAAAATTTACAGTGATCCCAAAATAATGACTTTATATATTGTAGCAACACCTATTGGTAATTTAGATGATATTACCCTTCGCGCGATTAATACACTTAAGCAAGTTGACTTAATTGCGGCTGAAGATACCCGTCATAGTGGACTGCTTTTGCAACATTTGGGGATTAAAGCCAAATTGTTCGCCTTACATGATCATAATGAGCAAGATAAATCACAACTATTAATTGAAAAACTTAAATCAGGATTATCAATAGCGTTAATATCTGATGCAGGCACACCATTAATTAATGACCCCGGTTATCATTTAGTGAAAGCTTGCCGTGAAAATAATATTAATGTCGTACCCATCCCTGGTGCATGTGCGGCCATTGCGGCACTCTCAGTGGCTGGATTACCTTCGGATAGATTTAGTTATGAGGGATTTTTACCGGCTAAAACAAAAGCACGACAAGATTATCTTACTACGTTAATTGATGAACCACGAACTATGATTTTTTACGAATCAACCCATCGACTTTTAGATACCTTGCATGATATGCAAACCATTTGGGGAAGCGATAGACAGATTGTGTTAGCTAAAGAGCTGACCAAAACATGGGAAACCATCGTCCATTTTTCCATAAAAGATCTGATTGAATGGTTAGAAGAAGATAGTAACCGACAAAAAGGCGAATTCGTTTTAATTGCCGAAGGTGTGAGTAAAACGGATGATGTGATTGATGCGAAAGCAATTAATACACTAAAACTGTTATTAAATGAGCTACCTTTAAAAAAAGCCGCTGCGATTACTGCTGAAATTTATGGACTGAAAAAAAATCAATTATATCAGCTCGGATTAACCTTTCAAAATTAGCTAACAATTATATTGTCAATAAAACTATTTTGAGATTAAGCATAGTATGGTTTTAAGTGTTGATTTCGATCTTCTTATATCATCAGCATTAGCACAATTAGTGTAATTTAGTATATAATCAATGTTTAAGATTTTTATAACACAAGGTAATAAACAATATGGGATTTAAATGTGGAATTGTCGGTCTACCAAATGTGGGTAAATCAACGCTTTTTAATGCACTAACTAAAGCTGGGATTGAAGCGGCTAACTTTCCGTTTTGTACTATCGAACCTAATACAGGCGTAGTGCCAATGCCCGATCCGCGTTTAGATCAATTAGCGGAAATTGTTAAGCCGCAACGAACATTACCAACGACCATGGAATTTGTTGATATCGCAGGTTTAGTAAAAGGTGCATCTAAAGGTGAAGGACTTGGTAACCAATTCTTAGCTAATATTCGTGAAACCGAAGCAATTGGCCATGTTGTTCGTTGTTTTGAAAACGAAAACATTGTTCATGTTGCAGGTAAAATCGATCCAGCTGAAGATATCGAAATTATTAACACAGAACTTGCGTTAGCCGATCTTGAAGCCTGTGAACGCGCTATTACTCGTTTACAAAAACGAGCTAAAGGTGGTGATAAAGACGCTAAATATGAACTTGAGATTCTTGAAAAGTGCCTTCCTCACCTTGAACAAGGTAAAAAATTATTACTTTTAAATTTAAGTAAAGAAGAATTAGATGCGATTAAATATCTTAGTTTCTTAACGTTAAAACCAACTATGTACATCGCGAATGTCAATGAAGATGGTTTTGAAAACAATCCGTTTTTAGATAAAGTGAAAGCCATCGCTGAACAAGAAAAAGCAGTCGTAGTACCAGTTTGTGCAGCTATTGAGGCAGAACTTGCTGAGCTTGATGATGCTGATCGTGATGAATTTATGCAAGATCTTGGTTTAACCGAACCGGGTCTAAATAGAGTTATCCGCGCGGGTTATAGTTTACTTAACTTACAAACTTATTTTACTGCTGGCGTTAAAGAAGTTCGTGCTTGGACTATCTCGGTTGGTGATACTGCACCTCAAGCAGCGGGGAAAATTCACACCGATTTTGAAAAAGGATTTATCCGTGCACAAACCATTGCCTTTGATGATTTTATCAAATATGGTGGTGAACAAGGTGCTAAAGAAGCAGGAAAAATGCGTTCAGAAGGAAAAGATTATGTCGTGCAAGATGGCGATATTATGAATTTCTTATTTAATGTATAATCAAGTTTTAATGGGTGCAGTTTAATACCGCACCCTATTTATTTCAATTTTGTAAAATTAATAACTCGCCAATATCACTCTTCCCTGAATGGATAATCAATTATAAGGAGCTTCATTTATGTTATTAACCTTTGAGCAAGCTAAAAAAAATATACTTGAAGCATCATCATTATACAATCAACTTTCAAGTGAAAAAGTTGCATTATTTGACGCCTTAGATTGTGTTACTGCTGAACCGGTTATTTCTCCAATTAATGTACCAAGTTTTAACAATTCGGCTATGGATGGTTATGCGGTAAGGTTAGCTGATATCAATCAATCGAAATTATTACCTTTAGCCGGTACTATTTTTGCTGGAGATGATATCTCAAATCTGAATTGGCCTTCAGGGAGTTGCTTACGCATTATGACTGGCGCGCCTGTTCCTGAACAAGCTGATGCTGTGGTGATGCAAGAAGAGACAGAGCAAACAGAGTCAGGTATTAATTTTTTAGGTGATATTAAATTAGGTAGCAATATTCGTTGTATCGGCGAAGATGTTAAACAAGATTCGGTGGTGGTGACTAAAGGTACACGTTTAACCATTCCAACACTATCAAGTTTAGCCACGCTTGGTATAACTGAATTAGTCGTATATAAAAAAATAAAAGTCGCTATCTTTTCAACCGGAAATGAATTAACCGATATTGGTGATCCGCTAACAAACAAAAGTGCAATTTATGATAGTAATCGATTTACGCTAAAATTATTATTATCTAAATTAAATTGCCAAATTATCGATTTAGGTATTATTGCCGATGATCCGAACCGAATTAAGCAATCACTTGAAACAGCGTCTAAACTTGCTGATTTAGTGATTACCAGCGGTGGCGTTTCTGTTGGTGATGCAGATTATACAAAAACAGCTTTAGAAGCATTGGGTAAAATTAATTTCTGGAAAATTGCTATAAAACCCGGTAAGCCGTTTGCGTTTGGAAAGATAGGTGATGCGCTGTTTTGTGGATTACCCGGCAATCCTGTTTCGACATTGGTCACTTTCTATCAGTTAGTTCAGCCTTTGATTTTAGCACTGTCAGGAGAGCATTTAACCTCTAACAATCTGTCATTTAAAGTGAAAGCAGCAACGAATCTTAAAAAAAGTGTTGGCCGATTAGATTTTCAACGCGGTGTGTTGCAAGTTAATTCTGAAGGTGAGTTAGAAGTTGCTTCAACGGGTCAACAAGGCTCACATCTAACTCAGTCGTTTAATCATGCCAACTGCTTTATCATCCTTGAGCAAGAAAGAGGCAATGTTGCTAAAGGTGAATATGTGACAGTTGAGCTGTTTAATAATTTATTAAAATAGCGCAACTAAAACAGCACCTGCAGCAATCATGGCTACACCAATGGCAGAAAGAAATGAAATTTTTTCGCCAAAGATAATAACAGCAAAAATTACGGCAAAAACAACGCTAAGTTTATCAATCGGGGCAACTTGCGAGACTTTACCTTCTTTGATTGCCATGAAGTAGAATAACCAAGATAATGCCCCAGCAACTCCACTCAATGCGATAATAAGTAATGCTTTCTTATCGTTAAAGAACGTGTTAATTAGATTTAGCTTTCCTTGCACGGCAACCACGCCAACTAAAAAAATCGCCATAACAATAGCCCGTATTGCAGTTGCAGTATTGGCATCGAGGTGTTGTAAACCAATTTTACCTAAAATTGCAACACAGGCAGCGGTAATTGCCGATAGCAAAGCATAAACAAGCCAAGCGCTCATATTAATACCTATCTATTTGGAATAAATACTGTTGATTGTTTGAATTCTTTTGGCATTGTTCTGATTTATTCATCACTCCTCGGCAATCTTCAAGCACACCGTGAGCTTTTGACCAATGGTACTGTTTGCCTTCATCATTTTTACCACCACAAGCTGTTAAACTTAAACTTAGTGTCAGGCAAGTTAGTGCGATAATTACTGGTTTCATCATATCCCCTCGCAAATATTTCGTTATCTTATAATTTATTCATTATTCTAATGCATTATTAAACTGATTGATAGCAAAGCTATCACCTATTTTTATTACGTGAAAAGCACGACCTTTCTTCAAAGAATTTAATAAAAACGGTGGTTCATCTAACGATTCATCCGCTAATTCAAAAGCTCCCCAATGAATGGCGATCGCTGATTGGCAATTTAATTCATCATACAGTTGCAATGCTTGTTGAGGGTCGATGTGCTGTGATTGCATAAACCAACGTGGTGCATATGCGCCTATGGGGATCAAGGCTAGATCGATTTGCTTAAACCTTTCGCCAATTTTCTTTAAACTGGTTGAATAGCCGGTATCGCCCATAAAGTAGATATTTTTCGATAACGGCGAGTCATCATTCTGCATTACCCAACCACACCATAATGATTTGTTGACATCAAAAGCACCACGATTACTCCAATGCTTTGCTGGTGTCGCAGTAAACGTTATTCCACCAATATTAGAAGATTGCCACCAGTCCAACTCAATAACTTGCTTCGCTCCCCATTTTAATAGTTTGGTTTTGAGCCCTAGGGGAACTAAAATAGTCATTTGTGGAAAACGTTTTACCAGTTGCCTAATACTATTAAAATCAAGATGGTCATAATGGCTATGCGATATCAAAACCACATCAATCGTTGGTAATTTATCGATAGTAATAGCGGGTTTGGTTCGTCGTTTGGGGCCAATAAATTGGAACGGCGAGACTCGGTTGGAAAAAACCGGATCGGTTAATATCCATTTATTATTAAGTCTTATTAACGTAGTTGAATGCCCTATCCACCAGACTCTATCACCTTCTAAATTTAAATCAATTGAGCTACACCAAGTTTGGTTAAATACTTGATATCCCGCTTTCGGGGGTAAGACTTTACGTTTAAGGCGCCAACGTAAAGCGTCAGTCAATTTAATTGAAAAAGGCTCGCTATTTTCAAAAGCTGTATGATGTAAATTATCACTTTCGTTTTTTTTATTCATTAATTTGTTGAGTTAATTGATACCACGTTCAATAATCACGGCAACATTGCCTGCATTAGCAATCGCATCTGGTTTTGAAACTTTGATTTTTAACCATTGAACTGAAAATTGTTCAATAACTAACTGTGCAACGCGTTCAGCTACCGTTTCAATAAGCTCAAATTTATTTGCTTCAATAAATGATGTTATTGATTGTGAAACAACGAAATAGTCTAAACAAAATTCTACATTATCACTCTTTCCTGCTGGCTTATTATCCCAAGCCATTTCTAAATCAAGGACTAGCTTCTGTTTGATGTTTTTTTCCCAATCATAAACACCAATTGTGGTATAAACTGTTAGAGATTCAATTAATACTCTATCTTTAATCGTTAATGTCATATTCAATTCCAAGCATTGATATTGTTTAAAATAGAGATTACCGAATCTTATTAAATTACGCTATAATTTATTTCAAATAATAGTGAATAAAAGATGATATGACTCGAATTTTTCAACCCTACAACATCAACCAAAATAGCTTAATTACCTTGGACGATAATGCTTTTAATCACCTGATCCGTGTATTAAGAATGAAGCCTGGCGAATCAGTGACGTTGTTTGACGGCTCTAACCAAATTACCCCAGCAGTGATCCATGAAGTAAACAAAAAAAACGTTGTTGTAAAAACAGCAACGACTGTTTTTGATGATCGAGAATCACCTTTAAACATTCATTTAGGCCAAGTTATTTCTCGTGGTGATAAAATGGAGTTTACTATTCAAAAATCAGTTGAATTAGGCGTGAGTACCATTACCCCACTACTTTCTGAACGCTGTGGCGTAAAGCTCGATCAAGAAAGGCTTGAAAAGAAGGTTCAACAATGGCAAAAAATTGTTATTTCTGCCTGTGAACAATGTGGGCGTAACATCATTCCTACCATAAACTCGGTAATGAAATTAGAAAATTGGTGTGCAAGTTTAACTGATAGCTTAAAACTCAACTTACATCCAAAAGCAGAAAAAGGCATAAATCAACTGTCGTCTGAGGATAAAAACATTAGTTTATTAATTGGACCAGAAGGTGGGCTATCTAACGAAGAAATTCAGATGACGCATCAATATCAGTTTACAGATATTTTACTCGGTCCACGAGTTTTACGAACTGAAACAGCTGCACTAACAGCCATAACCGCCCTTCAAGTTCGTTTAGGTGATTTAGGTTAATCACCCAAAATGAATGAGTTAACAATTGATTGCTTTGCTTATTAATCGGTAACGAGTATGATAGTCCAAAACTTGATTTTTATTGCTAAAACCACGCTCGGCCTTGTTTTCTTATAAGCAATATCATATAGGTAGAAAAGCGTGCAAGTCATCAACAGCAAATTCAATGCAATCAGATAAAATCAGTAAGGAGTCAACATGATTAAACTTGGTATTGTTATGGACCCCATCAGCCATATCAAATTAAAAAAAGATACCAGCTTTGCTATGCTGCTTGAAGCACAAAAGCGAGGTTATCAACTCTATTATATGGAGATGAATGATCTGTTTTTACGTAATGGTGAAGCAAGTGCAACCACTCGTATACTAACAGTTCATAACAATAGTGAACATTGGTTTGATTTTGGTGACGAACAAACAATAGCATTAAGTGAACTCGATGTGATACTAATGCGTAAAGATCCGCCTTTTGATACCGAATTTATCTATGCGACTTATATTTTAGAACGCGCTGAAGATAAAGGCGTATTAGTGGTTAATAAGCCACAAAGCTTACGTGATTGTAATGAAAAATTATTTACTGCTTGGTTTGCTGATTTTACGCCGGAAACTTTAGTTACTCGCCAAACATCACAAATTAAGGCTTTCCACCAACAATTCCATGACATTATTTTAAAACCACTTGATGGTATGGGCGGTTCGTCAATTTTTAGAATCAAACAAGATGATCCCAATGTGTCAGTGATAATTGAAACACTTACCGAGCATAATACTCGTTACTGTATGGCACAAAATTTTATCCCAGCAATAAAAGATGGTGATAAACGTATTTTAGTTGTCGATGGTGTTCCGGTTCCTTATTGTTTGGCGCGGATACCTCAAAAAGGTGAAACACGTGGAAACTTAGCCGCTGGCGGACATGGTGAAGTAAGAGCTTTAAGTGATAGTGATTGGAAAATTGCCAACAGTATTGGACCAACATTAAAACAAAAAGGACTTTTATTTGTCGGACTTGATGTAATTGGGGATAAATTAACTGAAATTAACGTCACTAGTCCAACTTGTGTACGAGAAATTGAAACTGCCCATCCAGATTTATCAATCACGGGGCTTTTAATGGACGCGATTGAATCAAGATTAAATAAGAAGAGTTAAAAAAATGATTAGAGAATACCAACCAAAAGATTTAGATGCCATTATGAAGATATGGCTACAAGGTAATGAACAAGCTCACAACTTTATTGATCTTGAATTTTTTAAACAGAACTACGATATAGTTAAAATGTTGATTCCAATGTCAACTATTTATGTCCAAGATCTTAATGGCGTAGTAGGTTTTATAGGTTTAACTGAGAATTATATTTCTGGACTCTTTGTTGAAGAAGGTTTTCGTCATCAAGGAACTGGAGCTGCGCTAGTTGAAAAAGCAAAACAGCGTCACAATGAATTATTGGTACATGTGTATAAACAAAATAGTGATGCGATTAACTTTTACTTATCGCAGGATTTTGAAATTATTGGTGAATCAATTAATGAAGAAACCAATCATCCAGAAGTATTAATGCGTTGTAATGTAGAACATAAAGTCAAAATTGGTAAATGTGCATTATAATTTAACAACAATGTGAGCGTATGAATTTAAAAAATCATTTTATTATTGCTATGCCAACACTACATGATTCAGTATTTAGTCGTTCTGTGGTGTATATCTGTGAACATAATCGTGATGGTGCAATGGGTATTATTTTGAATAAGCCTATTATAGATCTCAATGTTGAAACCGTATTGTCCCGTCTTGAAATCACTGCCTCAAAAAGTTGTGCTGAACTTGAGCATCCAGTATTTTGTGGTGGACCACTTGCCGAGGAGCAAGGTTTTATTTTACACACGCCTCATAAGGGGTTTGCATCAAGTATACAGATTTCTGATGATGTGATGATAACCACATCACTTGACGCATTGAAATCGATTGGCTCTCCAGAACAACCAAAAGATATCTTTCTAGCACTGGGTTACTCAAGTTGGCAATCATTACAACTTGAAAGTGAAGTAGCCAAAAATGACTGGTTAGTTACCGAAGCTGATCCACAAATTATTTTTGAAGTGGCTATTGAGGATCGTTGGAAAAAAGCGGCTGAATCATTGGGCATTAATATCAGTACTATTTCTCACCAAATGGGTAATGCATAGACAATGGCAACTATTATTGCATTTGATTTTGGTACTGCAAGTATTGGTGCAGCTATTGGTCAGGACATCACCAAAACTGCTAACCCACTTTGTTCATTTAAAGCTCGCGATGGCATACCTAATTGGCAAGCGATTGAAAAAGTACTTAATGAATGGAAACCCGATTATTTAGTGGTTGGACTACCACTAAATATGGATGGCACAGAACAACCTTTAACCGCTAGAGCTCGCAAATTTGCTAACCGTTTGCATGGTATGTTTGGTTATCAAGTACATCTACAAGATGAACGATTATCCACAGTTGAGGCTAAATCACACATTTTTGCTTCACGTGGTTATCGGGCGCTTGAAAAAGGTCATGTTGATGCAACTTCTGCCATTATTATTTTAGAGAGTTGGTTTGAGAACAATGAATCTCTTTAATTAATAAGTTATTTTATTAATAATTAGTCGCCAATAAATTTCATCCTTGCTAAAATATCAAACAATTTTTCTACTGTAAGGACTGCTCCCGTGTCAAATAACAAATCTCTTAGCTATAAAGATGCCGGTGTCGATATCGATGCAGGCAATGAACTGGTAAATCGCATTAAATCTGTTGTAAAAGAGACCAAACGTCCTGAGGTTATGGGTGGACTAGGTGGTTTTGGTGCATTATGTGCAATTCCGCAAAAATATAAGCAACCTATTTTAGTATCAGGTACTGATGGTGTTGGCACAAAATTACGTCTGGCAATGGATTTAAACCGCCATGAATCAATTGGTATTGATTTAGTTGCAATGTGTGTTAATGATTTGATTGTTCAAGGTGCGGAGCCGTTATTCTTCTTAGATTACTATGCAACAGGCAAACTTAATGTTGATGTTGCAGCAACAGTCGTTACAGGTATCGCTGAAGGTTGTAAGCAATCTGGTTGTGCTTTAGTTGGCGGTGAAACAGCCGAAATGCCGGGTATGTATCACGGTGATGATTATGACTTAGCCGGCTTTTGTGTTGGCGTAGTTGAAAAAGAAGAAATGATTGATGGAAGTAAAGTACAAGATGGCGACGCCTTAATTGCTCTTGCATCAAGTGGCGCCCACTCTAATGGCTACTCTTTAGTTCGAAAAATAATTGAAGTGAGTGGTGTAAATCCAGCTACTGAACAATTAGATGGAAAACCATTAGCTGATCATCTACTTGCTCCAACCAAAATTTATGTCAAATCTGTTCTCGATTTGATTTCCAAAATCGAAGTTCATGCAATTGCCCATATTACTGGTGGTGGCTTTTGGGAAAACATTCCTCGTGTTTTACCGGATAACACTCAAGCGATTATTGATGAATCAAGCTGGCAATGGCCGTCAATCTTCAATTGGTTACAACAAGCAGGTAATGTCAGTCGCCATGAAATGTATCGTACTTTCAACTGTGGCGTTGGTTTAATCATCGCTTTACCAAAACAGTTAGCTAACCAAGCCATCAATTTGCTTAATGAGCATGGTGAAAAAGCCTGGCTACTAGGTGAAATAAAAACATCATCATCAACTGAGCGTGTAATTATTAAATAATACTATTCGTTTATATTATCCAACCATTTGGATAATATAAACTTTTTATCCAATCAATACTATTGATACTACTCATTGGTAAACTTTCAAAAAATCTTCAACTTAAATAACTTGTCAAGTTAGCTTAATCATCAACTTTTGCAATTCGATTTACCAATGATAATTCGCTTGGTCATGATTAAAAACAGATAGTCATAACGGAAAAATTTAACACAAAAATAACTAAAAGCTATCTTACTTTCTGGTACAATAGTCAAAAAAATATAATAACTAAGTAATGTCATAAAACGATAAAATACAAGGTTTTTTAATGATCATATCAGATGCTAATAGTGCGGTGTCATCTGTCGCATATCGTGCAAACGAAGTCATTGCTATTTATCCAATTACACCGAGTTCATCAATGGCTGAGCAAGCCAGCACATGGGCAGAATTTAATAAGCCCAACGTATTTGGTGATACCCCAAAAGTAGTTGAGATGCAATCCGAAGCTGGCGCAATCTCGACCGTGCATGGCGCATTAATGACTGGCGCACTAGCAACATCATTTACCTCATCACAAGGTTTACTATTAATGATTCCTTCGCTATACAAAATAGCGGGAGAATTAACACCATTTGTTTTACACGTTGCTGCTCGTACCGTTGCAACTCATGCATTATCTATTTTTGGTGACCATTCAGATGTCATGTCAATCAGGCAAACTGGTTTCGCCATGCTTTGTTCTAGCTCAGTACAAGAAGCTCAAGATTTAGCGTTAATTTCACAAATAGCAACACTCAATAGTCGTATACCATTTGTCCACTTTTTTGATGGATTTAGAACCTCACATGAAGTCAATAAAATTTACCCAATCAGTGATGAACAAATTCGTAACTTACTACCTAATCAAGCTATTGAAGCTTTTCGTGCTCGCGCATTAACACCAGATAAGCCGGTAATACGCGGAACATCAGCTAATCCTGATACCTACTTCCAATGTCGTGAAGCCATTAATCCCTATTATGAAAATGCTTACAACCATGTTGTTGATGCGATGCAGGCATTTGAAAAAGAGACAGGTAGAAAATACCAGCCTTTCGAATATTATGGCGCAGAAGATGCGCAACGTATTATTGTTATTATGGGGTCGGGGGTCAGTACCACCAAAGAAGTGGTTGATCATCTAATCAAAAACGATGAAAAAGTTGGCGTAGTCATCGTCAGATTATTCCGCCCTTTTTCAGCAAAACATCTACTTGATATTATCCCTAAAACCGTGAAAAAAATCGCGGTGATGGATCGCACCAAAGAACCAGGCGCTCAAGCAGAACCACTTTATTTAGATGTAATGACAGCATTTGCTGAAAGTTTTTCTCGCGGTGAACGTAGTTATTTACCACAAATTATTGGTGGTCGTTATGGTCTATCTTCGAAAGAGTTCGATCCTCGCTCGGTATTAGCTATTTTTAATGAATTAGCTGTTGAGAAGCCAAAACCTCGATTTACTGTTGGTATTTACGATGACATAACTGGATTATCATTACCATTACCAGAACAATCAATACCACAAAAATCGGCACTTGAAGCATTATTTTATGGTTTGGGAAGTGATGGAACCGTATCTGCAACAAAAAATAATATTAAAATTATTGGTGATAACTCACCGTTTTATGTTCAAGGTTATTTTGTTTATGACTCGAAAAAGGCAGGCGGTTTAACCACCTCTCATCTTAGAGTCAACCTCGAACCAATTGACTCACCGTATTTAATCACCAGTGCTCATTTTATTGGTTGTCATCAAGATCAGTTTATCGACAAATACCAAATTGTTGAAAGATTAAAAGACGATGGTATCTTCTTGCTTAATACACCTTATAGTAAGGATGAAGTCTGGCATAGATTACCCAAAGAAGTTCAAGTTCAATTAATTAAGAAAAGAGCGCACTTTTATATTATCAACGCGGCTAAAATTGCTCGAGAATGTAACTTAGGGGCAAGAATAAACACCGTAATGCAAGCCGCTTTCTTCCATTTATCTGAAATATTTAAAAATGATTTCAGTATCACTCAACTGAAAGAAGTTATTGCCAAAAGTTATAGCAGTAAAGGGCAAGATATTGTTGAAAATAACTGGAAAGCACTTGATTTAGCCATCGCATCACTTGAAAAAATTCCATTAAGTTGTGTTGATGAAAGTAGCCCATTGCGCCCATCAGTCGTACCAAGCAATGCGCCTGATTTTGTTAAAATGGTTACTGCAACAATGTTAGCCGGCTTAGGTGATACTTTACCCGTTTCGGCGTTCCCGCCCGATGGAACATGGCCAGTTGGCACCACCAAATGGGAAAAACGCAACATTGCGGAAGAAATTCCAATTTGGAAACCCGAACTTTGTACCCAATGTAACCATTGTGTAGTAGCTTGTCCTCATGCAGCTATTCGAGCCAAAGTGGTTAGTGAAATAGTTAATGCACCAGAATCGTTAAGCTCACTAGAAGTGAAAGCGCGAGATATGAAAGGTCAACGCTACGTATTACAAGTTGCGCCTGAAGATTGTACTGGATGTAATTTGTGTGTTGAAGTTTGTCCTTCACGTGACCGCAATAACTTTGATATCAAAGCTATCAATATGCAGTCGCGCATTGATAATCTTGAAACACAGCGAACTAATTACGAGTACTTTACTGCACTACCAGATCGTGAAATAAAAACCCTCGAACGTATAGATATACGCACATCGCAACTATTAACACCATTATTTGAATATTCTGGTGCATGTGCGGGTTGTGGTGAAACACCTTACATCAAATTATTAACGCAATTATATGGTGATCATCTCGCTATTGCTAATGCCACCGGTTGTTCATCAATTTATGGGGGTAACTTACCGTCAACACCATATACCACCGATCGCAATGGGCGAGGACCAGCATGGGCAAATTCATTATTTGAAGATAATGCCGAATTCGCCCTTGGCTATCGAATTACCTATAACCAACATAAAAAACGAGCATTACGTTTGTTGGAACATGTTGCAGGCGAAATTTCACCAGAAATTGTAATCAATTTACAATCGCCAGATCTTTCAATTGATGAAAAACGTACGCAAGTCAATTTACTTCGTCAACAATTAGCTCATTTAACCTCATCGGAAGCTAAAGAGTTAATACAAGATGCTGACTACTTAATTGATAAATCAGTATGGGCAATTGGTGGTGATGGTTGGGCATATGATATTGGGTTTGGTGGATTAGACCATGTAATGAGTCTCACTGAAAACGTAAATATCTTAGTTCTTGATACTCAATGCTACTCAAATACTGGTGGTCAACAATCGAAGGCTACACCAATGGGTGCTGTATCAAAATTTGCTGATTTAGGTAAAAATAAAGCCCGTAAAGATCTAGGTGTGAGTGTGATGATGTATGGTCACGTTTATGTTGCTCAAGTTGCCCTAGGCTCACAACTAAATCAAACCCTAAAAGCATTACAAGAAGCTGAAGCCTATAACGGCCCTTCTCTCGTTATTGCTTATAGTCCTTGTGAAGAACATGGTTATGATTTATCTAAATCTCATGAACAAATGAAAGATTTAGTAAAATCAGGTTTTTGGCCATTATACCGTTATGATCCTCGTCGTATGCAAGAAGGAAAACCGGGTCTAGTGCTAGACTCAAAAGCACCAAACAGTGAATCATTATCTGATGTGTTACTCAAAGAACAGCGATTCCGTCGTTTAGAAACACTTGAGCCAGTGATTGCTAATACCTTGCATGAACAATCTGCAAAAATGGTTAATTCCAAATTTAAATTCTTGCAGATGCTAGCAACCTATTCCGATATAGAAACGCCAGCTGACAGCTAAATCTAAAAACGGATTAATTGGTTAAATTAATCCGTTTAATCTCTTTAATGAAGATCTAATTTTTGGGAATAAAAAAAACTCTCTAAATATAGAGAGTTTTTTATTATATTTATTAAACTTTTTTAACGACCAGTCACACGACGTGTCATCCAGTAATGTTTTTTCCAGTAATCTTCATTCAGATTTGAATAGATAACACCTTTTGAAGTTGAAGCATGTAAGAATTTACCATCTGCATAATAAATACCAACATGTAATCCGCTACGACTACGTCCGGTTTTGAAGAAGACTAAATCACCCGCTTTAGGCGTGGTAACTTTATAACCTAATTTAGCTTGTTCAGCAGCACTTCTTGGAAGGGTCTTTTGTAATCTATTTTTGTAGAAGTTCATAACTAAACCAGAACAATCACTACCAGCTAAAGTAGTACCACCATAACGGTAAGGTGTTCTCTTCCATTTTGAGTAGTGCTGTTCAATTTTGGCTAACATCACAGGATCAGATTTAACTGATACTTGGCTATGACTGCTACTACAACCAAATAATACGAATAATGATAAAATTAGTGTGCTTACTAATAATCGCTTTTTAACGCTACCGCAGCTGCTGCGCAACTTCGTTAATAATCGATTGTCTTTTCTTGTCATTTCTTCTTGTTCCTTTATTCAACGTAGACCACTGCGAATAACGTCTTGCTACCTTTAAACTTTTAGGTAAAACGCCTTTTTGCCACTTATTCTCATCAAGTTTAGACAACTTAATTGGGCTAAGGTTCGCGTGGCTGCGAAAATTTAAACTCTCTTTAAGCTGAACTAATCGTAAAGAAAGAAAACAAATGATCACATCATCAACACTTAGTTTACTAAATCCAGAAAGCTGATAGCGCATTCTCGATCCATAATGCTTAGCAGTTTGCATTAAACTACCAACGGCTGCACCTATTAACGCAGCTGAACCAAATGATAATCCACCAGTTGCTAAATCAATGCTAGCACCGATTGTAGCGCCCGACACAAAACCTTTGGTCAAGTGAACCCCCATCGTTTTTAATGCATCAAGATTAAACAAGTCTGCATTATAACGGCCTTTGATTAAAGGCAAATTCTCTTCACTCTCTTGAGTTGAATCGAATTGATAGAGCTTCAATAAATCATTAATTGCTTTCTGTTCACGTTTCCTGACTTTATTTTGCATGTCAGCGACAGCTTGCTTATCATCAGATTTTGCCATTTCATAAAAAGCAGTCACATCAACTAATGCTTCTGCAATGATTTGGTTAGCTGTACGATTACGTGATTCACGAGTTTCAGCAATATTAACTAGCCAATTATCCAATATTTTTTTTGCTGGTTCAACCAATAACGCCAAGCTATTGTACAATTTTTCTTCACCGTCTAAGGGTGGAAAAACAGCGTTGAACCCAATGATAGCATGAATCCCCATTCTTGAAAGCAATCTTTTCCATTCCTTTTCATTCTGTTCCTCAGCTGAAATGAAGTTAAGTACTGCAAGAATCGGTTTATCGCTATTGGCTAAGATAGCTAATTCATCGTGATATTTAGGTAGAACGGGCTCTCGCACGTCGATCACATAGATAGCAGCATCACAATTTAACACCTGTCGGATTACTTTTGCTTCTTGATTGAAGAGGTTTTCAGCTTCTGGACTTTGTAAAAAAATCGTTAATTTATCGACTCCATCAAGCTTACTATTTGGCGATACAAGTTGATTGATATAGTCATAAAGCGCCAAACTGTCTTCAAATCCAGGTGTATCATAAAAAGTGATGTCGGTGTTATCCGCTAGTGGAAGTTTGATTGACTCTACATGTCTAGTAGTACCTGGCTTATCAGAAACATCACCAAAATGACTATCTCTTATTAATGCACGCAAAAGTGAAGTTTTACCAAAATTTGCATGTCCAACTATCGCTAATTTCAATGAAGTTATCATATTAATTATCCTGATCTAACCAACTAGGATTAGCTAACGGTAAAGATAACGATTGCCAATTATGTAATTGTTTACCTTGATTAATAAACCATATTCGACTTTGCTGTGATTTATTCATTAATTGTTGAACAAAATTTAATACCCCGCGATCTGGTGCTCGATCAGTATCGATTGCAATTAACACTTTATACGCGGGTTTTAATTGCAAAAGATCTAATATTGCATTTCGCTGCTCACGAGTATTTAAAAATCCGTAAAAATGCCCGTCATGCGGTGGATTCCAACTCTCATCTACATCCACAGCCACTAAATAGACACCACTTCCTTCTTCAATCTGTGAGATTGGTAGTTGCCATTTAGGTTCGCCTAACTTATCTTCATCCACCATTTGGGTTAAAAGTGGCTGTAATTGTTGGGATAGGATTTGAAAGTCAGGATCATCCAAATTTAATTTAATTTTTCGGCTACTCACAAACCAAGCGATGCCACAAAACGTCATTAATAGAAATCGAACGGCTAATCCATAACAGATAAAAACACCTAATAGCCAAATTGCCCAAGAAGAACGAATGTCACCCTCACTTAAAGCGTGTTCACTAAGCTTAATCACATCATCATTTGGAATCGGAAAACCAAACAAAGATGGAACATAACCTAAATAATGCGTTAACTTAATAATGGTATCAGAACTTAATAAAGTAGTTTTCCACTCAAAACTGTAGTGCTGAGTTGAAAATAGCATCAATAAAACGAATAAAGCACTACATAAAATAACGACCCAAAAAAGATTCAGAACAAAACCAAGCAACCAACGGATTGAAGAACCAAATAAAGTGATAAAAGCCGGTACAAGCTGTTGCACGGTCTTTTTTTGATAAAGCTTTTGGGCTATCCATAACCAACAATGGATTAATAAACTACCACCAAAGCGAGAAAAGAAAAAAAATGAACCAATCCAAATAATGAGCGTAATAAAATGAACACCTAATAAGCACAATAGCGCCCAATACAAATTGATTGGATTTTGACTCAAAGCGCTAAATGTTAATGAACCACCTAAAAAAATCGAAATTAACAGTAATAAACAGAAAGAAATTTTAATAGAACGTAAAATAACCTTTTGCGCAGAATATAAACCATTTTGTTTAGACAGTATCGTTGCGCGGGTAATGATACGGTTAACCAAAGAGGTTGGCATAGCTTTAACTAGTCGATTAATATCTTGATCAGCAAATCGACCTGATTCGGATTCTATTAAATGGATGGTTTGAGTAAGCCACAAAGATTTTAGCTGTTCGCGCATTTAAATATCATCTTCACATTAATTAGTCGTCATAAAAGAAACGCGACCTAAGTCGCGTTAAAAAAATTGAATCATTTACTGGGTTATTTCACCAATTTTGCTTAAAAGGGTTTGAATACGTTGTTGCCAAACTTGTTGATCTTGTTTTAACTTCTCATTTTCATCACGTAATGCTTTCATCTCATCTGAACTATCATTAATTAATTGTTCAAGTTCATGATTGCCTTGCTTTAATCTCGAAATCTCTTCTTTCAAGGTATTAATAGTGTTTACAGTGTTTTGAATTTTAGTTTCTAATTGATTCAATATTTCTAATGACATATTTTTCCTCAAGCTCAATTTATTTGGTGTATAATAAGGAGTATTATAACGAATTCATTCTGAAATCAACACCTTTTTAAATCTTAAGTTGGAGAAAATTATGCGAAAACCACTCGTAATGGGTAACTGGAAACTCAATGGAAGTATCGAAATGGCTAAAGACTTAGTTGCAGGACTAAGAGCTGAGCTATCAACTGAAGCAAACTGCGATATTGCAATTGCACCACCGACTGTGTACTTAGATTTCGTTAAACATCAATTAGGTGGCTCAACTATTCTTTTAGGCGCACAAGATGTTGGTGTTCATCTTTCAGGTGCTTATACTGGTGAAGTCTCAGCCACTATGTTAAAAGAAATCGGTGTGACTCACGTGATCATTGGTCACTCTGAACGTCGTACTTATCATAAAGAATCAGATGAATTTATCGCTCAAAAATTCGGCGTATTAAAAGAAGCTGGACTTGTTCCTGTACTATGTATTGGTGAAACAGAAGCTGAAAACGAAGCCGGTCAAACTCAAGCAGTATGTGCTCGTCAAATTGATGCAGTAATTAATGCATTAGGTGTTCAAGCATTTAATGGTGCTGTAATTGCTTATGAACCAGTTTGGGCAATTGGGACTGGAAAATCTGCAACTCCAGCTCAAGCGCAAGCAGTACATAAATTTATTCGTGACCACATTGCAAAACAAGATGCCGCTGTCGCTAAACAAGTTATCATTCAATACGGTGGTTCTGTAAATGACAAAAATGCAGCAGAACTATTCACTCAACCAGATATTGATGGTGCATTAGTTGGTGGAGCTTCATTAAAAGCAGATGCTTTTGCAGCGATTGTTAGAGCAGCAGAACAAGCTAAAAAATAAGCATTAAAATAAAAAAGACGCCTATAAAAGGCGTCTTCTTTTTAACTAAATTAAATTTTGTAACTTATTTTTTAACCTTATTTTCATACCTAGATGGCCAAATTTTCTCAACAGGCACTTGCAAATATTCAGAGATAATACGTTCATATTTAGGACAATGACGATATAAAGCATTACGTAAAGTATCAGCCTGTAAACCACTTGATCGTGAAAGCGCCCTTAAATTTCCGCCTCGAATTTTAATTTCACCTACAACTCTTGATGGTGTCCAGTCTTGATCTTGTTCTCTCATTATGAGATCCTCTATTGGTTAAATTTTTTGCTATTGTAAAGATTATCGGTGTTACGATTCTAGATCGATAAAAAGTTACCGGCAAAGAATAGCACATAAAAAAACGAATTAAAACAATAAAAACAAAAAAACAGCCACAAATGGAATAAAATATAATGGAAACGAAAGAAAAAAAACCTAAAACCAAAGAAAAAACACGAACTTTTAACGATACTTGTGTTGAAACTTTTAAAAACCGATTAACGCTCCTATTAGAAGGTCGTTCAGGCAATGCATTTGCCAGAAGTGTTGGTATGTCCGAAGCGGTAATCCGTGATTACTTAAGTGGAAAAACCTATCCATCACTCAGTCGATTAGCTACTATCGCAGATAAATGCGATGTATCAATTGAATGGTTAGCAACAGGTAAAGGTGAATGTCGCTTACTACCTGAAACGCTAAGCCGAGGTACAGTGAATGTTCCGTTTCTTAATAAGAACGAAACTATTAACGCATTCACAATTTTAGATACGATCCCATTTGATCTCACCTTAACTAAACATCAAGGTTGTGAAGCAGATGATCTTGCTGCGGTTTGGGCTAAAGGTGATTGTATGGAACCAACTATATCCAATCATGATATAGTCATTATTAATACAGCAAATAATAAACCAGTTGATGGTTTCCTTTATACTGTACAATATGATGATCAAATTACTATTAAACGAATTCAAAATCAAGGTTCAAATCTGTTATTGATTTCAGACAACCCAAAATACCCGACTATTACGAAAGCTAAAAATGAGCAAAAAGATTTTAAAATAATTGGTCATGTAATCTATTTATTGAAAAATCTCAATTAATATTGCCATTGTGCTTTTTTTATTTTTACTCCATTGATGCAAATCAATGGAGTTTTTTATCACTCGATATTGCATTTTTTTCTGCGAACAACTTTGTAATAAAAATGTCATTAACAAAATTAAGCAATCTAATCACATTCCATACAGCATAACCTTATACATTTAGCCTTAATTATGCTAAAATCACCACAAAATTTTTGCCCATTAATTTAGTTATTATGCCAAATGTAAACACTCGAAAAAAAGTCGTTGTCGGCATGTCTGGCGGCGTAGATTCTTCCGTTTCTGCTTATTTATTACAACAACAAGGCTATGATGTTGTTGGTCTATTTATGAAAAATTGGGAAGAAGATGACACAGAAGAATATTGCTCTGCAGCTATCGACCTCGCTGATGCACAAGCAGTCTGTGACAAATTAAATATCAAACTCCATACCATCAACTTTGCTGCAGAATATTGGGACAATGTCTTTGAACATTTTTTATCTGAATACAAAGCAGGCCGAACGCCGAATCCAGATATTTTATGTAACAAAGAGATCAAATTTAAAGCATTTCTTGAATATGCAGCAGAAGATTTAAATGCCGATTATATTGCGACAGGTCATTATGTCCGTAAACGCGAAAATGGTGACAAGGTTGAATTACTCCGTGGAATCGACAACAACAAAGATCAGAGTTATTTTTTATATACGCTTAGTGAAGACCAAATTCGTCAAAGTTTATTTCCTGTTGGCGAACTTGAAAAACCACAAGTAAGAAAGATAGCAGAGCAACTTGGCTTAGCAACCGCAGCCAAAAAAGACTCAACAGGGATCTGTTTTATCGGAGAACGAAAATTTAGTGACTTCTTAGCGCGTTATTTACCTGCACAATCAGGCGTTATTCGAACCGTAAATGGTGAAGTTATTGGTCAACACCAAGGATTAATGTACCACACATTAGGTCAACGCAAAGGGCTTGGCATTGGTGGTCTAAAACAAGCCGACGACACTCCATGGTACGTAGTTGATAAAGATATTAAAAATAACGAATTAATTGTTGCTCAAGGTCATGACCATCCAGCACTATTTTCAAATGGTTTAATTGCCCAACAACTGCACTGGGTTGATCGTAAAATTGTTACCCAACCATTTCATTGCACAGTTAAAACGCGCTATCGTCAACAAGATATCTCTTGTTGTGTTACACCACTAGGTGAAGATAAAATTGAAGTCATGTTTGACAAACCTGTTGCAGCTGTCACACCAGGACAATCAGCAGTGTTTTATCAAAATGAAGTTTGCCTTGGCGGTGGAATTATCGAGGAACGAATTATAAGCAGTAAGGAGCATTAAAGTGAACAATAAATACCATCATATTGCAATAGCTCTTGCCGGCGCGACACAAAGCGCAACACTTATCCCCCAGCTTGCTAATACTGGGGTTTGTAATACGACAATTTATCAAGTATCGATAAAAAGCATATTCAACACATCACCAAAAACCACTGATGATGTTTATGATGGTATAAACAATATCAAAACAGGGTTAGAAACACTGATTACCCTATTCTCCTCTAACCAAAAACAGCATGTTGAACTGATTCGTTACCTTTTTGGCACCTTAAGTATTACCAGCAAACTATTAAAAAATAATGAAGCGTTAGATAAAATAGATCAACGTTTACAACGAATATCAGGCCTATATCCTGAAATGAATAATGAAACAATCGACAATCATATTGACGATCTCTCTTATTCATTAGCTGGAATCTATTCTGATATCATCAGCCCGTTAGCAACAAAAATCAAAGTGGTAGGTAAAGCTGAATATCTACAAAATTCATTAGTTCAAGCCAAAGTCAGATCTTCACTATTGAGTTGTGTTCGCTCGGCCATTTTATGGTATCAAGTTGGAGGAAGTCGCTTCCAATTCCTATTAAGTCGCAAACGAATAGCTAATGCAGCGCAAGAGTTATTAAAAGAAATTAATCAACAAAGTTATTAAATTAAAAAATAGCAACGGAGTAAAACCGATGGAATTATCTGCTCTAACCGCCCTATCACCAATTGATGGTCGTTATGGTGACAAAACAACAGAATTACGCACAATTTTTAGTGAATATGGTTTATTAAAATATCGCGTTCAAGTTGAAGTACGTTGGCTACAAAAATTAGCTAGCCAAGCAGATATTCTGGAGGTCCCAGCTTTAAGTGAGCTTGCCACTAAACACCTTAACCAAATTGTAGAAAACTTTGATGAACAAGATGCATTACGCATTAAAACCATCGAAAAAACCACAAACCATGATGTTAAAGCGGTTGAATATTTCCTAAAAGAGAAAGTAAACAGTAACGAAGAGCTACAAGCTATTAACGAATTTATCCACTTTGCCTGTACCTCAGAAGATATTAACAATCTATCTTACGCATTAATGCTAAAAACAGCGCGAGATACAGTAATCGTTCCTTATTGGAATAAATTGATTGATATTATCACCGCTCAAGCTAAAGCTTATCGTGATCTGCCATTGCTATCAAGAACGCACGGACAACCCGCTACACCATCTACCATTGGTAAAGAGTTTGCTAATGTAGCCTACCGTTTAAAAAGACAACTTAAACAACTACAGTCAATTGAAATTCTAGGTAAAATCAATGGTGCGACAGGTAACTATAATGCACACATGGTGGCTTACCCACAAATCAATTGGCACAAATTTAGTGAAGAATTTGTCACATCATTGGGATTACAATGGAATCCATATACCACGCAAATTGAACCACATGATTATATTGCCGAATATTTTGATTGTGTAGCGCGTTTCAATACCATCATGATCGACTTTGATCGTGATGTTTGGGGTTATATTGCACTAAATCATTTCAAACAAAAAACCATCGCTGGTGAGATCGGCTCTTCAACCATGCCACACAAAGTGAACCCAATTGATTTTGAAAACTCTGAAGGTAACTTAGGTATAGCTAACGCTATTATGAGTCACTTGGGTAGCAAACTACCTATTTCTCGTTGGCAACGAGATTTAACTGACTCAACAGTATTACGTAACCTTGGTGTAGGTATTGGTTATGCGATCATCGCTTATCAATCGACCCTAAAAGGCTTAAATAAGCTTGAAGTCAATCAAGAATATCTACTTGAAGAGCTTAACCGTAATTGGGAAGTGCTAGCCGAACCAATTCAAACCGTAATGCGCCGTTATGGTATCGAAAAACCATACGAAAAATTAAAAGAACTCACTCGCGGTAAACGTGTTGATGCACAAGGAATGCAACAATTCATTGACTCGTTAGCTTTACCTGAACATGAAAAAGCACGATTAAAACAATTAACACCGGCAAATTATATTGGTTATGCAATTCGTTTTGTCGATGAACTTTAAGCGTCACATTTAAACCGTAAAAAAATAAAAATGTCTTCATGCCTAAAGCACTCAAGACTTTAGGCAAATCGACTCAAGAGTTAAAGAAAAGATAAACAAAGATTTGAAAGGAATGGAAACACCATTGAAAATTCGCATCGCCACACGTAAAAGCCCCTTAGCACTTTGGCAGGCTAACTATGTAAAAGAACAACTGACAGCTATCCATAGCGATCTGACTGTGGAACTGCTTCCTATGGTAACCAAAGGTGATGTGCTTTTAGATAGTCCACTGTCAAAAATTGGTGGAAAAGGATTATTTGTAAAGCAACTAGAGCAAGCCATATTAAACAACGAAGCTGATATTGCTGTTCACTCAATAAAAGATATTCCCGCCCAATTCCCGGAGGGACTAACCCTATCAACCATCTGCCAACGCGATGACGTACGTGATGCACTCATATCAAACCAATATCAAAGCTTGGACGATTTACCGCAAGGCGCCATTGTAGGCACCTCAAGTCTAAGACGCCAATGTCAATTGCGAGCAAAATATCCACATCTCATTATAAAAGATTTACGTGGAAATGTAGGCTCTCGTCTAGCGAAATTAGACGATCAACAATACGATGCAATCATCCTCGCCGCTGTCGGTTTAAAGCGATTAGGATTACAAGAACGAATCAAACAATATATAACAACAGATTTAATCTTACCGGCGGTTGGGCAAGGTGCGGTTGGCATTGAAACCCGATCAAATGATGACACGATTCTTAAATTACTTGCACCTCTAGACGATAAAAACAGCCGAATTTGTATCCAAGCAGAAAGAGCAATGAATCAAGCCTTACAAGGTGGTTGCCAAGTGCCAATCGCCTGCTATAGTCAATTAACGAATGATTTATTAACTTTAACCGGGTTAGTTGGTAGTATTGATGGGAGCAAAATCATTAAAGCGACGCTAACCAAATCAGCAACCGAGCCTGAAACCTTAGGTCAACAACTGGCATCAGAATTGTTAGCCAAAGGAGCTGATAAAATTTTAGCGGAAATAATTGATTGATGATTTATATTACTCGCCCTTCCCCCGAAGGGGATAAGCTAACCCAGCAATTAAATCAAGCAAATATTCCGGCAACTCATCTCCCATTATTCAAAATCTTAGCAGGTCATGGACTAAATAACCTTCAACAACAGCTCAACCAACTTGCGCCATCAGATATCGTAATTGTGGTATCGCCACAAGTCAGCTATATGATAAAAGAACATCAACCTAATCTAAGCTTTCCTAAACATCTACGCTATTTTGCCATTGGCAAAAAGTCAGCTCAATTGTTTAGTCAACAAGCTGACGTTCACGTTGATTATCCAAGTGAGGAACATAGTGAGGGATTATTACCACTATTGACTGACTTGCAAGGCCGTTCCATTTTAATTTTATGTGGAAACAATGGACGGCAATTGCTGTCTCAAGAGTTGCAACAAAAAGCAAACGTGACCTCAATACAATGTTATTTTCGTCTACCAATTCAATATCCAGCCAACATACTAACTGATGATATTGCTCAACAAATCCTACTCGTAACAAGTGTCGATCACCTACTCCAACTCGACACATATTGCCAAAATAAACATAAATATGAAGCACAATTGGTGGTAACTAGCCCACGGATATTCGAAAAAGCCAAGCAACTAAATTGGCATAACGTTTTACAAATTGTTAGCGCAAATAATGAATTTTTATTTAAAACAATGATAACTCTATGTCATAATGCGGAAAATATTTCTCAAAAATCTAAATGAGGTAATTTATGCCATCTAGATATTATGGTGCCAATGCAACACTATCAAACATCAGCACCACTTCATTTAGCCAAATAAAAAAGACAGAAGCGAATAATATGATGAATATAAATAAAAAAGAGCCAAAACCTTCTAGTCCTCAACCTGAGCCATCAGTCAAAACACTAAAAGCGCCAGTATCAAAACTCTCAATACTCGCCATCGGATTAACAGTTTGCTTAGGTGGATTGATCTATTTTCAAGGTTATAGACAGCTCCAAAACCAAACACATGAAATCTCAACGCTACAAACTGAAATTGCCAATTTAAAACAAAATACCAAAGCAAGTATAATTAAAGATCTTCAAAGTAATATTGATGATGCCATCAATAAACAAAACCAACAGTTTTCATTATTAACACAACGCGTTGACCGTCAATTAAGCGACAACCAAAAAGCTCAACAGCAACTTACTGAACAAGTTAATGATACCAATAAATTAAACGAGCAAAACCTAAATAGCCTAAACGAACGTTTAGCAGCTGTATCGACTCTGGATAACAACGTTTGGCTCATCTCGCAAGCAAACTACCTAGTGCATTTAGCCGGTAGAAAAATCTGGAGCGATCAAGACTACACCAGTGCCCGTTTATTACTCAAAAGTGCAGATGAAAGTTTAGCGAAAACAAATGATCCAAGCTTACTCCCTGCTCGACAAGCCATCACCAAAGATATTAACTCACTATCTCAAGTCACTTTTGTTGACGCTGATGGCATAATCCTAAAATTACTTGGTTTAACTGAATCAATAACAGAATTACCATTAGTTGGAAACTATAAAGATATCGATCTGGGCATGAATCAATATGACGATACTCTTGCTAACAACGCCAATACTTCAGCAGATAATGTCACCCATTCAACAGATGATTGGTCAGATAATTTACTTGCTAATGCTTCAACATTTATGGATAAATTCATCAAAATTGAAAAATTAGATGTAAAAGATAACCATTTTTCTGAGTGTCTAGACAAAGCTGGAAGTGACGAAAAGCAAATTGTTAAATGCCAGATCCTAAAAACACCACTTAGTGCAGAACAATCACTTTACTTGCGTGAAAATATCCGTTTCCGTCTATTAATTGCTGCTCAAGCAGTACCAAGACATCAAGAACTCATTTATCAACAAGCGCTAAATGATACCGCAATTTGGGTCAATGCGTATTTTGATGGTAATGCCCCAAGCGTAAAAGCATTCATAGATGAGCTTGAAAACTTACAAAACCAACCAATCAGTAACCAAAACATACCTGATAAACTCGACAGCATTACTGAACTTGAAAAATTAATGCAAACCCGCGTTAAATCGATATTAGGTAAATAGGAGAATAATAATGTTCAAAATACTCATTATATTCCTAGTATTAGTTGGTGGATTTTTCCTTGGGCCATTGTTTGAAGGCCACCAAGGTTCTGCGGTATTCGAAGTTGCCAAATATCGTATCAGCATGTCATTTAACTCATTTATGATATTGCAAATAATTGGCTTGCTCTGCCTATACCTAATCTATAAATTATTCTCTAAAATCTTCAATACCAAATTGGGTAATTGGTTTAGATTACGATCGCCAAAAAAATCAATTAAACGTATTGAACAAGCGCAATTTTATTTATTAGAAGGTGATTACCGACAAGCAGCAAAACTATTTATGAAAAGTGCCAAAGGAGCAAAAAGTTCGACACTATCTTACTTACTCGCTGCTCAAGCACAAATTGATGATGACCAACTTATTGCCGCTAATCAATCTTTAGAGCAAGCAGCTAAAAGTTGCCAACCAAATGAATTATTTGCTTTTCAGCTTGTACAAATTCGGTTACAAATCAAAAATCACGAATATAGCTCAGCCAAAATCACAATCGAAAAACTGCTAAACGAAAAACCGCGTAACATTGAGCTCCTAAAATTAGCAGACCAGCTATATTATGAATCACAAGATTATCAAGCGGTGATAGAACTGTTACCGATCTTATACAAAACCAAAGCTTACCCTGATTCGCAACTCGATCAGTTCAAACAAGCGGCTTATATTGGTCGTATAAAACAGTTATCTACGGATATTGATCCTTTAGCTTTAATAAAATGGTGGAAAAAACAACCAAAATCTATCATTAACAATCTTGCCAATCAAAAAGCAATGGCCAACTACCTAACTCAATTAGGTCAAACTGCCGAAGCTGAAAGACTAAAAAGAAACATCATGCGATTAGAGCAAAAAGAACAATGTTGACATAAAAAAACAGGGCAATCGCCCTGTTTTTTTATTTATCGCTAGAGAATAAAATACCGAATCAAAGCCATACAACTCATACCCGTAATCACCACCCACATCAGGTTTCGTGTCAATATCGCCACGATAATAGTTGGCACAGCGGCTAAACAATATTCCAAATTAAAAGAAGGAAACTCACCTTGCTTAACAATAAACAAATTTTGCACAAATAGCGCAGTTAAAATACAGATAGGCACATAAGATAGAAAACGAATCACGATTTCAGGCAATTGCAATTTTCTAACTAATAAAAATGGAATAACTCGCGGTAACCAAGTCACCACACCACTCCCCAAAATAATCAACAAACTATACAAACTCATGCCTTACGCTCCACAATAATACCCATAAAGCAGCCAGCAAAAGTACTAAATAATATTGCCATTTCTGACGATACAAATCGCAATAAAAAGACCAGCACCACCGTTACAGTTAACATTGCAATAATCAGATTTCTAATGGTTTTTGTTTTATCACCAGTTAACTGTAAATATAATAAACCAATAAACATCGCAACTAATGCATAATCTAAACCAAACTGAGCAGGATTCGGCAACCACTCGCCAATCAATGCACCAACTAAACAGGATAATATCCACGCCAAATAAGCAGTAACATTCAGCCCATGCATCCAAGGTGGATTAATCGGCGTTTTATTGGCAATAGCATTCATCGCAACCGCAAAACTCTCATCGGTTAATAAGCTACCAATCCCAATATTATTTAAAAGCGAAAAACGCCGAAAAGCAGGTGCAGTAGCCATACTCATCAAAAAATGGCGTGAATTAACCAAAAAAACAGTAAATATCACAGCCGAAATCGGAGTTGCTACAATCATTAAACCCGTGATGATAAATTGCGATGCACCCGCATAAATGATAGCAGCCATCAAGGTGATTTCTAACACTGACAAATTAGAGGCTTTACCCACTACACCCGCAGCGATACCAATTCCAATATACCCCAATAAGGTGGGAATACAGGCGCGCACACCATCTTCAAACGTTAATGACATCTTTCATTCCTTACAAACTGATATCTTGAATAATTATAATAATAAAGATTAGATTGCAGACAATTAATTAGACTAAAAACAATAAGCCGCATTTTATAATCAAACTTTGCTATAATAGAGTATAACAACGCTCTATTAAAACTATTTATTATATTACGGTAAAATTATTTATGTATACAGGCACTTTATTTATCATTTCAGCACCAAGTGGTGCAGGCAAATCAAGCCTGATTCGCGCCTATTTAGCACAAACTAATCACCATCCGGCTAAAGTTTCAATCTCTCATACAACCAGAAACCCAAGACCGGGTGAAAAACAAGGTGAACACTACTATTTTGTAGACAATCAAGAATTTGAATCACTTATAAAACAAAATGCCTTTGTTGAATATGCTCACGTCTTTGACCACTACTATGGCACATCCAAAGCTGAAATCGAACAATCATTACAGCAAGGAATAAATGTCTTTCTTGATATCGATTGGCAAGGTGCACAGCAAGTAAGACAGCAAATGCCTGAATCAAAAAGCATCTTCATTTTACCGCCATCACTAAAAGAGCTTGAAAATCGACTGATTAAACGAGGCCAAGACGACGCGAATATCATCAGCAAAAGAATGCACAAAGCTCAATCTGAAATATCGCATTATAACGAATATGACTACATCATAATAAATGATGATTTTGATGAATCATTAACAGCACTTAATGCCATTATGACAACAGCGAGTCTTGAGCAAGCAAAACAAACCATCACACACCAACAACTTATTGATGACCTGCTTGCACCAAAATATTAATAGATTTGAAAAAAATATCGCCGAAAAATCGGCGATATAACGTATTAATTACCTAACGCTTCAGACGCTTGGCTATTTTGAATTAACTCAAGTTTATAACCATCGGGATCTTCAACAAAAGCAATAATCGTCTTACCACCTTTAACCGGCCCCGCCTCACGAGTCACACGACCACCCGCTTGACGAACGTCTTCGCACATCTTAGCCACATCATCAACCCCGATAGCAATATGACCAAACGCCGTACCATGATCATATTTATCCGTCCCCCAATTATAGGTCAACTCAATCACCGAACTTTCAGACTCATCACTATAACCAACAAAAGCAAGAGAGTATTGATATTCAGGATTCTCACTTGTCCTAAGCAACTTCATTCCCATTATACGAGTATAAAAATCAATTGAACGTTTTAGATCGCCGACGCGGATCATAGTATGTAAAATACGCATTGCAGTACTGTTCCTTATTACAATTAAACATCTAACTTGAGTTTATCTATTTGCACCAAACCAAGCAAATTTTTATGCTGACAAAATAATCAATTAAGAGAATTTAAAAATAGGTAAAAAGGAAAAAATGGAAGAAAGAGAAGAAAAAAAAATGCCTTCACGAATCATACAATAAGTGAAGGCGAACAAATCAGTAAGATTTGAAAAGGAACCTTTAATATCTTGAATTATATTTTGGTGCTGCACTAATACGTTTACCGTTAGAGATCAGTTTCACTTTTTGACCAGGGTAAAACTGCTTAGCATCACCTTTTTGAACAATAACAATCGTTGAACCTTTATCTTGTTTGATTTCTAATTCAACCGCTGCAGCTTGGCTTGCTTTGTTTTCGATAGCATCACCTAAAATTGCACCACCTACAGCACCGGTAGCTGCAGCTAAAATTCGCCCAGTACCATTACCAATTGTATTACCTAATACTCCCCCGATGACTGCGCCGCCTAAAGGACCCGCAACATTGCCACCATTTTTGCCATCAGAGTTAGCTTGAATCTTCACAGCTCTTACAGCAACAACTGTACCATAACTTACTTGTTGAACTTGCTTAGCTTGATCGGTTGTATAAACATCGCCAGAATAAATATCACTATTACTGCACCCAGATAAAATTGCTGCTAGTATAGTTAATGTGACGATTTTTTTCATAATTTATTCCTCATATATTGAGTATAAAATTTTATACCTCTAATAGCATAATATTCTTTTGCAAAAACGACAACATCATTTTCACAATTTTATCATTTGATAATACAATTTATAATCAACTTAGGTTATACTCAGCTCAATAGTTAATCTACCATACAATAAGTACATGAAACGGTTAT
The DNA here is from genome assembly GCF_026536845.1 of Gilliamella sp. B3023. Taxonomy (NCBI): domain Bacteria; kingdom Pseudomonadati; phylum Pseudomonadota; class Gammaproteobacteria; order Orbales; family Orbaceae; genus Gilliamella; species Gilliamella sp. B3023. Next base: position 2,865 of record NZ_JAFNNH010000021.1, on the reverse strand, counting down.
TTTTTCCTTTAATATTATCAGTTATGATAACTGCCTGTCATGATGAAAATCAAAAAGCAACGACGAAAAATGAAACCGTCACTCATCAATCTAAGCTTGATTGTATGAATGACAAACCGAATTTAAATCTTGACGCCATCGCAGCTGATGGTTGTCCAGTAGAATAATTTTATAGGCAAAATAACAGCATGAAAACTATCGAAATCGACGAAGAACTTTATCAATTTATCGCAGGCCAAACTCAACATATAGGTGAAGATGCCTCAAGTATTTTAAGACGATTATTAAAGTTCAACCAATTGTCAGCAATCGAAATTGCCCCATCAGAACTCACTGAAAACAATTATTCAGTTATTGAAAACCTGATTAAAAGTGAAAGATTTACAAAAGAAAGATCCACCATCAGTCGATTTTTAACGGTATTAAACGCGCTATACAACTACAACTCAGCACTATTCTCCATTGCAGCGACCTCACTCCATGGTAGAAAGCGTCAATACCTAGCAAAAGACCCAACAGCACTCGAAACCTCAGGTAAAAACACCAAACCACGAGAAATCATTGGAACCCCATATTGGGTAATTAGCAACACCAATACTGCTCGTAAAATACTCATTATAGAATCGATTATGAGCGACATGGGAATATCAGAAAGCATGATAAACCAAGTGACTCATGCATTCTCACCATCAAGTAAATAAAAATTCACTCAATGAACACAAAAGTGAATAAAACGAATTGTGAAAGAGGAGTAAAAAATGGATAAGCCAAGTCGTGCGGGATTGTTAGCGCAACCGACAGACCTAATAAATGTCGAAACATTAAAAAACAATTACTACCAAATCAAACCAGATACAGACAATATCAGCCAACTGGTCATCTTTGGTACATCGGGTCACCGTGGTAGCTCAAACAAAGGCACCTTTAACGAAGCTCATATTCTAGCCATTGCACAAGCGGTGGCGGAATACCGCAAAGCTAACAACATCACTGGTCCTTGCTTTATTGGCCAAGATTCCCACGCCTTATCCGAACTTGCGCTAAAATCCGTATTAGAAGTCTTTATTGCTAACGAACAAACCGTAGTCATCGCTCAAAACTGGGGTTACACACCAACGCCGGTAATATCGCACGCCATCTTAACTTACAATAAACAATCACAATTAGCTGACGGCATCGTTATCACGCCATCACACAACCCACCTGAAGATGGCGGAATCAAATACAACCCAACTAACGGCGGGCCTGCTGATACTGACATCACCAAACAGATCGAAAATCGCGCTAACGAACTACTCAAAGCCAACCTAAATGGTGTCAAACGCGTCACGATCGAAAAAGCGATAAAATCTGACTACCTGCATACTAAAGAATATGAAACCGATTATGTTAATGACCTACAAAACATCGTCGATCTATCGCTTATCAAATCATCATCACTCAAAATTGGGGTTGACCCGCTGGGTGGCGCCTGTATTACCTATTGGCCACGCATTGCTGAAAAATATGGCCTAAACCTTGAAATCGTCAACAACAAAATCGACCCAACATTTAGCTTTATGCATCTTGACCATGATGAAATTATCCGCATGGATTGCTCAAGCCGTTGGGCAATGGCAGGATTACTAAATCTAAAAGACAAATTCGATCTAGCCTTTGGCAACGACACCGATGCTGACCGCCACGGTATCGTCACCCCAAAAGGACTAATGAACCCAAATGCCTACTTATCAACCTGTGTAAACTACCTATTCCAAAACCGCCCACAATGGCACAAAGATATCGCAATCGGTAAAACACTCGTAACTAGCTCAATGATCGACCGCGTAGCTAACAGCTTAAACAAAAAATACCTTGAATATCCGGTTGGTTTCAAATGGTATGCTGATGGACTCTATCACGGCAAACTCGGATTTGCTGGTGAAGAAAGCGCTGGCGGATCATTTTTAAGAACCAACGGCAAAGTCTGGACAACTGATAAAGATGGCATCATCTTATGTCTACTTGCTGCAGAAATGACGGCCAAAATTGGCAAAAACCCACAAGAACAATATCAAGAGCTTGAAGATAAATTTGGTATCTCATACTATGGACGCATTCAAGCTTCGGCTACATTTGCTGAAAAACAAAAACTGGCCAAACTTGATGCAAGCCAATTAACCACAGACAAACTAGCCGGTGAAGAAATAACCCAATGCCTCACCATCGCGCCAGCAAATAATGCGCCAATCGGTGGATTGAAAGTGATAACCGAAAACGGCTGGTTTGCAGCTCGCCCATCGGGAACGGAAGACGCATATAAAATCTATGCCGAAAGCTTTATCAGCAACGAACACCTTGCCACCTTACAGCAAGAAGCACAACAAATAGTGGCAAAAGCAATAAAATAAAAAGCAGATAAGTTAACGGATAAACGGGGTAATAAGGCTAAATATAATTATTTATTAGCCCCAAAAACCCCGCTCCTCAATTTTTTTGGTGGAAAAACATCTAGTAAAAAACGCCATAGTTTAAAGCGGAATTATTTATTTGAGATAACATTGCAAAGCAGAATTTAAAACCCCAAAAACCCCGTTCCTCAACTTTTTTTCGATAAAAAACTTAAAAAAATACCCTAGTTGAGGTGGATTATTTACCTTTAACATCAAGCTCTACGTAAAAAATGCTGACCTTATTTATAGCCTTTTTTCTATCAGCGGATTTGATAAATCCTATCCGATAGCGCCATCAGGCACAGTGTGCGCTGCTATTAATGCAATTCACTAAAATAATTCTTCAACGCCTGAATAAACGCACTATCTACCATAGCAGGATATTTATTTGCCTGCCATGATTGTAAAAATAATAGATGCTGAACCGTTAAGG
>NZ_JAFNNH010000020.1:0-50100 GCF_026536845.1 Gilliamella sp. B3023 | reverse complement strand
ATCTGTCTAACTAATAATGATCCGGAAGTATAGTGACTGAAAAAATATGACGCAATAATTTTTTCATTTTAGATCGTTAATCTTTGTAAAGATCTTCAGAAAAAGATCTAAACATTTTTTTGTGAAATTATGTTTTAATTGATAAATATCAACTTTACAAATCCTTAAAAACTATAATCTTTAATTCAGGAAAATTTTATTTTATTGGAATAATTTATTGATTTTTAAGTGGAGTTTTAAACGCTAAAAACCCCACTCCTCACTTTTTTTTGTAAAAATCAGTAATTTTTTTAGCCGTTAATCAATTTGATGATTAACAGCTATTTATTAGTCAGTTGATTTTTTAGGTAAGATTAAATTTAATAAAATCGCTAAAATTCCACATAAGCTAATGCCTTGTAGTGCATAAGATCCAAAATCAAAGATCATTCCGCCGATCCCAAAAACTAATACTAATGAGACAATACACATATTGCGTGATATAGAAAGATCGACTTTATGTTTGATCAATATATTAATACCGACTGATGCAATCGATCCGAATAAAAGCACCATAATTCCACCCATAACAACTGTTGGGATCGTACTTAAAAAAGCGCCGATCTTTCCAACAAATGACATGAAAATCGCCCAAATTGCCGCCCAAGTCATTACTCGTGTTTTGAAGTTACGGGTTAATGTGACCGCGCCAATAACTTCGGCATAAGTGATACAAGGTGGACCACCAAAGAAGCCTGCACTTGAGGTTGCTAATCCATCACCAAGCAATGTTCTTTGTAAGCCCGGATCTCGGGTATAATCTTTTCCGGTTACTGCGCTGATCGCCATAATATCCCCAACATGCTCGATCGTCGGTGCAATTACAATTGGGATCATATATAAGATAGCTTGCCAGTGAAACTCTGGAAAGGTGAAATCTGGTACTTTAAACCATGGCGCATCAATAATGGGTTGAAAATTGACTATGCCCATTATGCAAGACAATGCGTATCCCACAACAATACCTGCAATGATCGGGACTAATCTAAAAAAGCCTTTGGCCCAAATTGCTACAATTAAGGTGGTTAATAGTGACGCCATTGAGATCAAAATTAATTGATAGTTTTCGGCGGGAATTCCACTGTCGGTTCCCATTGCCATTTTGACGGCTACCGGTGCAAGTGATAGACCGATAACCATTATGATCGGTCCAGTAACCACTGGCGGTAAAATGCGATCAATTACGTGCTTTCCGTTAATTTTGACCAAAAAGGCAAAAAACATAAACACAAAACCGGCTGCAACAAGTCCACCCAATGTTGCAGGAATTCCCCACTGTGCAACGCCAAAAGAGATCGGTGCAATAAAAGCAAAGGATGATGCTAAAAATACCGGGACTTTTCCTTTGGTGGTGAGTTGAAATAATAGTGTGCCCAATCCGGCTGTGAATAAAGCAACATTGGTATTTAAGCCGGTTAATAATGGCACAAGTACTAATGCACCAAATGCAACAAATAGCATTTGGGCGCCGGTAAAAATGTCTTGCCACGAGTGTTGTGATGCTTCATTATCGATATTTTTAGACACATTGTCCTCTCTTATTCCACTTAATGTTAATCATATCTATTTATAATCAAATAGTAGGCATAAAAAAACCGGTTAAAACCGGTCTAAAATTTGAGATTTTATTTAGTGCCGAATATTTTGTCTCCGGCGTCACCAAGTCCTGGTAAAATGTAGCCCTTTTCATTCAACCGTTCATCGATTGATGCGGTATAAAGTTCTACATCTGGGTGAGCTTGTTCTAATACTTTGATTCCTTCTGGCGCAGCAACTAATACAAGTACTTTGATATTTTTACATCCAGCTTTTTTAAGCAGATCAATAGTTGCAACCATTGAACCACCGGTAGCAAGCATTGGATCAACGACTAATGCCATTCGTTCTTCAATATCAGAAGTTAGTTTTTGGAAATAAGGGACTGGTTCAAGCGTTTCTTCGTTACGATAAAAACCAACAACACTAATTCTTGCACTAGGTATATGTTCTAAGACACCATCCATCATTCCTAAACCAGCACGTAAAATAGGCACAACGGTGATTTTTTTACCTTTGATTTGTTCTACTTCAACAGGTCCACACCAACCTTGAATTGTGACTTTTTCAGTCGGTAGATTGGCTGTCGCTTCATAAGTTAATAAGCTACCAACTTCACTAGCAAGGTCTCGGAAATCTTTTGTGCTAATATCGTGTTCACGCATTAAGCCGATTTTATGGCGAACTAGAGGGTGTTTTACTTCAACAATTTTCATGGGGGCCTCAGTGTTATTTTTCGATGATCTAATTAGTAGGTATAAATAACCACTGAGAGGTAATTATAGCAGAGTTATCAAATCATGAAAACCCGAAATCCCAATAAAGGCATTATTATTGATGATGTGAATACTCGCTTTTCATTTTTTATAAGCTTTCACCTTCGAGATATTCAACAGGTAAATCAATAACCTTTTGCTCGACCTTTTCACCATTGATACGTTTTAGTAGTAATTCGGCAGCAATTTTGCCCATTTCGATTCTTGGTGTTTGGATTGAGGCTAGCTTGGGATTCATATATTGACCAATTTTATGACCATGGAATCCAACGATGGCTATTTGTTTCGGTATTTTAATATCAATACGTTGACATTCAAGTAGCACACCTAGCGCCAAATCATCATTAGTACTAAATATGCCATCGACACTTGGGTACTCTTTTAGTATTTGGTGTAAAAATCTTGCGCCTAGTTCATAGGATGAGGCTTCTTTGGTTGCTAATGTTTTAGGCGTTAATCCTGCCTCTTGCATGGCTTTTTCATATCCTTGCTGACGTATGATGCTTCGCTGATCTTGCCTTGCACTGAAGTAGACTATGTTGCGTCGGCCTTTGTCTATCATGTGATGGATCATATTTTTGGTGGCTGTAAAGTTGTCAAATCCAACAGCCATATCTATACAGGGTGAGACACTGTCCATAATTTCAACTACAGGTACGCCAGATATTTCGATCATTTTGAGCGTAGCCGGATTGTGTATTCTTTCTGTTAATATGAGTCCATCGATGTTGTATGAGAGTAATGAACGAACCCGTAGCTCTTCTTTATCCGCACTGTATCCGGTGTGGGTGATCATGGTTTGGTACCCTTTTACATCAGTAACCATTTCGATACCTTTTAAAATATCAGCAAAGACTTGGTTGGTTAATGAGGGTAATACCACGCCAATAGCATAACTTTTGGCATTAGATAGCATGTCAGGCGCTTTGTTTGGAATATAGCCTAATTTATCAATAGCCGATGAGATTTTTAACCGAAGTGATTCTGATACTAGGTTGGGATCTCGCAAAAAGCGACTGACTGTCATTTTGCTGATGCCGATTAAGTTGGCGATTTCTTGTAAGCCAGGGCGACGTTTTTTACTCATTGTTTATTTTCCGGTAATCTTGGTTGCCAATCGATTGGTGTTTTACCATGCTGTGTAATGATCGCATTTGCTTTTGAGAAGTGTTTACATCCAAAAAAGCCACGATGTGCAGATAATGGCGATGGGTGTACGGCGGTTAATACATGATGTTTTTGACGATCAATAAATTGACCTTTCTTCTGAGCCGGCGAGCCCCAAAGTAAAAATACCACGCCTTCCAAATGTTTATCGATCGCAGCAATAACATGATCGGTAAAGGTTTCCCAACCTATTTTGGCATGAGAGTGGGCCTGACCAGCTTCAACCGTTAATACGTTGTTAAGTAGTAGTACGCCTTGAGTTGCCCAGTAACCTAAGTAACCATGATTTGGAATGGTAAATCCGTCAATATCCGTTGAGAGTTCTTTATAGATGTTGAGTAGTGATGGCGGTGGTTTGATTCCCGGTAATACAGAAAAGGATAAACCATGAGCTTGGTTTGGGCCATGATAAGGGTCCTGCCCTAGAATTACTACTTTGATGTTATTAAATTCAGTGAAACGAAATGCATTAAACACATCGCGCTGAGGAGGATAAATGGTTTTACCTTCAGCGCGTTGTGTGGCAACAAATTGCATTATATGTTGAAAATAGGGCTTCTCTTTTTCAGAGCCAATAACATCGTTCCAGGTTAATTGATTACTCATATTTTGCCTTTACTAAAATTTTATACGGTACTGCATTAATAATAATTATACCTAAAAATAATAATAAACCTAATGCTAATCAATGCTGGATGATATTAAATAAACACTCTTAAATATTCAGTTAAACACAAAATTGCCATGGATTGGCCATATGGCATCGATGTTAATGGTATTTGTTTGTAATATGCTAAGTCACTGCCCATTGCAGTGCCAAATGAAACATTGAGTAGTGTTCCGTTGTCATCTATGTTTGTTAATATTCCTTTAATTGCTTTTTCTGCCATTACTGTATATTCATCAGAGATATAACGTTTTCTTATCGATTTTAAAATACCATAGGCAAATCCCGCGGTTGCCGATGCTTCTAAGTAGGAATCTGGATCATCGATGATTGTGTGCCATAACCCATTTTCATTTTGGTATTTAGCCAATGCCTGAATTTGGGCATTGAGTACTTCAATTAGTAGTTTTCTAAATGGATCGTTTTGATCAAGATCAAGTAGTTCAATAAATTCGGGAATGACGATGGTTAACCAGCTGTTTCCCCTTGCCCATCTGGCTTTGGCAAAGTTATGGTTGCCGTCAAAAGTCCATCCATGAAACCAAAGCCCAGTTTGGCGATCCATTAGATATTGGATGTGAATCAGTATTTGGTAAATGGCTTCTTGTATATATTCTGGTTTATTAAGTAATTTACCAATTTTGGCGATAGGTAATACACTCATCATGAGCGTGTCATCCCAAAGTTGTTGATGATTTTCATTGTTGTAGACAATATGTTGTAAACCGCCAAATTTCGTTCTTGGCATTTCATACATTACCCAGTCAGCCCAACGCTCTAAATATGGTAGAAAAACAGGGTTTTTGGTTTCTTCATATCGATAGGCTAATGTTAGAAATGGACAAACCGTATTCACATTTTTGGTTGGTGTTCCTTCTGATAAGCGCTGTGTAAACCAGTCGTCAATAATGTCGAGGGTTGGTTTGTCGCCTGTTTGTTGATAAAATTGATACATACCATAAAGTCCAATGCCATGAGTCCATTCCCAGCCATTCCAACCTTTAGTGTCTATTACACGTCCATCATCTAAGCGTAATAGAAATTCACCGGTTTCATCTTTGATATTAATTAGATTATTAATAATTTTATGTATCAGTTGTTTTAATTCAGAACGTGAAATTATATATTCAGGTTTACAAAGTAATTTGCTATGTTTTACAGGAAATATCTGCATTTTGTACCTCTACTAATCATTAAATTTGAATTCTTTTTTTATTTATTTTTATAACCTATATTGTTATTTCCCCAGAGCTGGGAAACCGGCATACCAGTTAACATTTCTACAACCGGTTTGCCTTCATCACTAATTCGTCTTTCAGAACTCGTTCCAATACCTTTTATGTTATTAATTTCATTGATTAAAATTTTGTGAGTGGTTAGATTTAATTTGAATTTCAACGAAATGAAAAATCCTAATGAGAGAACGAATATTGTTCCAATCACTAATAAGAATAAGATAGTTAGCGAGACTTGTTCAGGTTGCTGATTTTGGCCACTCACAAAGCCCGACCATTGTAAACAGACACCAATCAACATTACTGCTCCCGCTTGTGAAGCTTTTCGGGTAAATGTCATTACGCCAGCAAAAATACCTTCTCGGCGTTTGCCGGTAATAATTTCATCAACATCTGAAATATAAGTGTAGATATTCCAAGGAACGTAGTTGATACCACCTCGACCTAATCCAGCTATTGCTGAGATGGTAACAAGTAAAGTGTGAATGTGACTTAAGTTGTAATACCAAATGATGCCATAAGAGAGGCAACTTAAGCCAAAGATAGTTACAACAGCTCGGTATGCCGGCGCTGGACCATATTTTATGCATAATGGCATCATACAAAGTACAGCAACAAATTGGGTGATAGACATGGTTCCAATTAGCATTGAAGCAACGGTTGGCTCTTGTAATAGAACGAAAATTACATAATAGGTAAAGACGGCGTTAAATACATCCTGAGCAATATATCCACCAAGATACATACCTAAATGCTGTCTGAAGATTTTTATTTTGAAGGTGGATAATAATTCGATAACCAAATGGCGGATACTTTCTTTAAATGATAATGAAGCAGCTAGTTGTTCTGCTTGTAAAGCCTCTTTCGATTTTAGTTCATTTGGTCTTTCCCATGTAAATAGGTATACCATGCAAAGGGCAAAAGAACATAGGATTGAGAAGACTAAACTTGCATAGAAGAATGATATTGCATTATCTTTACCAAAATAGTTGAGTAGAATCCCCGGTAAGAACCCGGCTAATATTGCCGATAATTGTGCCATTGAAATTCGTGCACCGGAAAATTTGGTTTTTTGTTTAAAATCATCGGTCATTTCAGGAACTAATGTTTCGTATGGAACCAGCACCATGGTGTAGACCATGTCAAAGAAGAGGTAGGTGATTAAGTAGTAGAGATAATTCATACCAGGTGCCCACATTACGCTATAGCTAAATATGAGTGGAATACCAAGTAAGATAAAGAATTTACGACGACCAAAACGTTTACCTAATCGAGTTCGGCCAAAGTTATCCGTTAAATAACCCATCAATGGGCTAATCACTGCATCAAGAACCCTTGCTGCCGCAAAAATAAATGTGGCTTCGATAGGCGTTAGTCCACAAAAATTTGTATAAAAATATAATAACCACACAGCAGTCAATGCTGTTGTTCCCGCACCTAAAAAATCACCCGCGCCATAAGCTAAGTAATTTTTTAAACCTATCACTCTCTTTTTCATATTTGCCCCACTCATTTTTCCTTATTTCAAAAAATAAATATCCTTTTCACATTCTTTAGCTAGTCTATGGTGGGTGCTTTTCTTAAACTTTAATATATATGCCAACTTTTTATAAAAATGGCAAAATTTTGAAAGTCGATGTGATTTTGTTCACATATATCTTATTTTTATAAAATAATTTTTATTTGGTAAAAAAATTTATGAAACAATGATTCAAATTTCAATCATTATTATGAGTATTTATGATGAAGATCCCAAAAGTAGCCATTTTATTAGCTGAAGGTTTTGAAGAAGCTGAAGCCATTATTATCTATAACGCACTTTGCCGAGTAAAAATAGCCGTTCATCTATTAGCCTGCCAAGATGATATTGAGGTTAAAAGTTATCATGGTATTGAGATGAGAGCTCATGCATTGCTTAAGGATAAACAAACAACGCTATACGATGCAGTGATTTTACCGGGTGGGCCAGATGGCACAGTTAATTTAGGCAATAATCCCAATGTGATTAATTTTATTAAACGCCACGATAAGGAAAATAAGTGGATTTGCCCGATTTGCTCGGCAGCAGCAAAAGTGTTGAGTAAGAATAAGCTATTAAATGGTCGGAAATATGTCTGTTCTGGTGATTTATATAAAAATGTTCAAGATGGGATCTTTGTTGATCAAGATGTTGTCTGTGACGGAAATCTTTTGAGTGGTAAAGGGCTGGGTATGGCATTTAAATTCGCTTTTACACTAGCAGAATCGTTAAAAATAGATAAAGATGAAGTTCACTTTCAAGCCGAACATATTTATATCCATTATTAACCCCCCAATATAATTGAAGTTTATACCTTATTAATTGTTAAAAAGCTAATCAACGGTAAAACTTATCAGATTAATAGCTTTTTTTGATTTTAATCAAATTTTGAAAGTGCTATATTAGTCTCAATAGTTTAGGACAATAACGTCCAGATCCATTAGGAGGATTTAAAATGATTACAGGTATCCAAATTACTAAAGCTGATAATAAAGCACTACTTAACTCATTCTGGTTATTAGATGATTCAACAAAAGAAGCTCGTTGTGTTGCTGCTAAATCAGTTTATAAAGAAGATCAAGTTGTCCCAACTGCTGAACTTGGTCAAATCGAATATCGTGAAATTCCATTAGATGTAGCACCAACAATTAAAGTTGAAGGTGGTCAACACTTAAATGTGAACGTTCTTCGTCGTGAGACTTTAGAAGACGCTGTTCAACATCCAGAAAAATATCCACAATTAACTATTCGTGTTTCTGGTTATGCTGTTCGTTTTAACTCGTTAACAGCTGAACAACAACGCGATGTTATTGCTCGTACTTTTACAACTAAAATCTAAGTTTCTTATTTGACAATAAGTTTCGCCCAGCTTTATGCTGGGTTTTTTTTAACTTTTAATTTAGGTTTTATTTCACCCAAGTTAACTACTGCGCCGGGTCAAATTTACATTCAATATTTACAGATACATTTAGTCTTATTTGAGTGTCAAAAAAATAGCGAAGTAGGAAACCCTGCTTCGCTATTAAGTGATAATTGATTTTATCCAAAAAACTTTTTCACTTTATCAAAAAAGCTTTTTTCTTTTGGGCTGTGTTTTGAGTTTTTGTCCGCTTTGAAACTTTCACCCAATTCTTTTAGTAACTCTTTTTGTTTGCCAGTTAAGTTTACTGGGGTTTCAACCACTACGTGGCAGTATAGATCACCTACTGCGCTACCGCGTAATGATTTAATTCCTTTTCCACGCAATCTGAACATTTTACCTGTTTGAGTTTCAGCTGGTATGGTTAAGCTGACTTTACCATTTAGTGTTGGTACTTCTACTTCACCACCAAGTGATGCTAAAACAATGTTAATTGGAATTTCACAATGTAAGTTTGTACCATCACGTTCAAAGATTGCATGTGGTTTTACTTGTACCTGAACGTATAAATCTCCGGCTGGGGCGCCATTAAGTCCCGCTTCACCTTCGCCTGAAAGTCGAATACGGTTTCCGGTATCCACGCCAGCAGGGATGGTAACAGATAGTGTTTTCGTTTTCTGAATACGTCCTTCACCATGACATTTTTTACATGGATTTTTAACGATTTTTCCACGACCGTGACAGGTTGGACACTCTTGCTGTACAGCAAAGAAGCCTTGTCGCATTTGTACAACACCAGCGCCATGACATGTATCACACGTTACAACATCTGATGATTTTTCTGTTCCTTGTCCATGACATACATCACAAGTTACCCATGTTGGTACTTTTATCTCTTTACTTACGCCACTTGCTGCTTCTTCTAGCGTTAATGAGATGTTGTATTGTAAATCATCGCCTCGTGACGCGGTTTGACCACGTCCACGCCCACCACCGAAGAAATCACTGAAGATATCATCAAATGCAGAACCTCCACCAAAACCACCAAATCCGCCGAAGCCACCGCCTCCAGCACCACCTTGACCTTGTTCAAAAGCAGCATGTCCATACTGATCATAAGCAGCTTTCTTTTGTGGATCGGTTAAGATTTCATAAGCTTCTTTGACTTCTTTGAATTTCGCTTCAGCTTCTGCTTTATTATCCTGATTTTTATCCGGATGATATTTCATGGCTAGGCGTTTGTAGGCTTTTTTTATCTCAGCTTCAGTCGCACTTTTACTTACGCCTAATGTTTCATAATAATCTTTCTTCGCCATAATTAACCTTTAACTTTAATCATTATATAAACAACTAAACGGGCTTGAGTTACCTCGCGCCCGTTTAATGTTTTACATGTTTAAAACTCGTTGAAATAACTCATTAAAAAACATATTAGTTAATGCTTATTTTTTATCATCATCAACTTCTTTGAAGTCCGCATCAACTACATCATCAGCAGAGTTTGCGCTATTTGCTTGGCTTGCAGATTGATCAGCTTGAGCTTGTTGTTGAGCTAACTCAAGTAATTTTTTTGAAGCTTCCATTAATGCATTAATTTTAGCTTCGATTTCTGCTTTATCTTCACCGCGTGCAGCATTTTCTAAATCACTCACGGCGCTTTCGATAGCGGTTTTGTCATCAGCTGATAATTGATCGCCAGCTTCAGTCACTTGTTTACGAGTTGAGTGAACAAGATGATCAGCTTGGTTACGAATTTGAGCTAATTCTTCAAATTTACGGTCAGCATCAGCATTTGCTTCTGCATCATTTACCATTTTTTGGATCTCTTCTTCACTTAATCCTGAAGAAGCTTTAATGGTAATGTTTTGTTCACGACCAGTATTTTTATCTTTTGCTGATACATGCAATATACCATCAGCATCGATATCAAATGTTACTTCAATTTGTGGCATACCGCGTGGTGCAGCTTGAATACCATCAAGGTTAAATTGACCTAATGATTTGTTATCACTTGCACGTTTACGTTCACCTTGTAACACATGAATGGTTACCGCAGATTGATTATCTTCAGCAGTTGAGAACACTTGACTATGTTTAGTTGGAATAGTTGTGTTTTTCTCAATCAAGGTAGTCATTACACCACCCATTGTTTCAATACCTAATGATAATGGTGTTACGTCAAGTAATAATACGTCTTTAACATCACCACCTAATACACCACCTTGTACCGCAGCACCTACTGCTACTGCTTCGTCAGGGTTAACGTCTTTACGTGGTTCTTTGCCAAAGAAGTCTGCAACGGCTTTTTGTACCATTGGCATACGTGTTTGACCACCAACTAAAATCACATCTTTAATATCAGAAACAGTAAGACCTGCATCTTTTAATGCTGTTTTAACTGGTTCCATTGAGCGTTTAACTAAATCTTCAACTAATGATTCAAGTTTAGCGCGAGTCACTTTGATATTTAAGTGTTTTGGTCCAGTTGCATCAGCAGTGATATATGGTAAGTTAATATCAGTTTGTTGTGCTGATGATAATTCAATCTTCGCTTTTTCAGCTGCTTCTTTTAGACGTTGCATTGCAAGTGGATCATTTTTAAGATCGAATCCTTGTTCACGTTTAAATTCATCAACTAAATAGTTAATTAAACGAGAGTCAAAGTCTTCACCACCTAAGTGAGTATCACCATTAGTTGCTAATACTTCGAATGTTTTTTCACCATCAACATCATCAATTTCGATAATTGAGATATCAAATGTACCACCACCAAGGTCATAAACTGCAATGGTGCGGTTACCGACATCTTTATCTAAACCATACGCTAATGCTGCTGCTGTTGGTTCGTTGATAATACGTTTAACATCTAAACCAGCAATACGACCAGCATCTTTAGTTGCTTGACGTTGTGCGTCATTAAAATAAGCAGGAACAGTAATTACTGCTTCTGTTACTGGCTCACCAAGATAATCTTCTGCTGTTTTTTTCATTTTCTTCAATACTTCAGCAGAAATTTGTGGTGGAGCAATTTTTTGGCCTTTAACATCAACCCATGCATCGCCATTGTCTGCTTTAACAATTTTATATGGCATGATGCCAACATCACGTTGTACTTCAGCGTCTTCATAACGACGACCGATTAAACGTTTAATCGCAAATAATGTATTTTGTGGATTGGTTACTGCTTGGCGTTTAGCTGGTTGACCAACTAGAATTTCGCCATCTTGTGTGTAAGCAATAATCGATGGGGTTGTGCGATCACCCTCGGCATTTTCTAATACTTTTGCTTGGCCGTTATCCATTACTGCAACACATGAATTTGTTGTACCTAAGTCGATACCAATAATTTTACCCATAATCGTTTCTCCTCAAACCTGTATTTTATTCTTTGTATATAAGTCTTAAATATTTAATTTCAAGTCCTTATTTTGACAAAGATATGTAATTGTTTTCACATAAATGGGAACAATATTTTTAATATCAAGGGGCAAAATAAATTATTTTTTCTTAAATCTTGATTATAGACCTCTCTACACTTATTATTGCCGCCTTTTTTATTATGAGAATTAATTTATAGGATCTTTATGGAACAAACTAAATTAGCAAACCCTGGTCCTCTCGGCTTAATGGGTTTTGGTATGACTACAATTTTATTAAATATTCATAACGCAGGTTTTTTTCCTGTCATGACGGCCATTGTGTCAATGGGTATTTTTTATGGAGGACTGGCACAGGTGATCGCTGGAATTTTAGAATTTCGTAAAGGTAATACTTTTGGTACTACAGCGTTTACTTCATATGGTTTCTTTTGGATCGCTCTTGTTGGTATTTGGTATTTACCGACATCACCAGCAACAGCACCAACTGATGCAACGTTTGTGGGTATCTTCCTGGCATTATGGGGAATTTTTACCGCATTTATGTTTATCGGTACTTTAAAAGGTAATCGAGTATTACAATTTGTTTTTGCAAGTTTAACTGTTTTATTTGCTTTATTGGCAATTGGTAACATTTGTGGTAACCATGACATCATTCATATTGCCGGTTTTGAGGGTATTATTTGCGGTGCCAGTGCTATTTATTTAGCGATGGCTGAAGTGCTTAATGAACAATATGGACGTACAATTTTACCAGTTGGTGCAAAATCTCAGCATTGATAAAAACATCACATCTACTAACAAAATTGGTAGATGTGATTTTTTTGAAAAGGAAAATAAAAAATCTAGCTTTTAATTTTTATTTGAATTTATCAATGATTTACATACATTTAAAAGAGACTGGGTATGTTTATTTATTATTTCTTCAGATAAATTATTATCTTTTGAGCTAAAAGCATTATTTATCATAATTTTACCACTGTTATCCATTGTTCCCGATGTCATCATAATGTAATTTGGAAATTGGATGTCCATTGTTCCTTGTTTAAAAACAATATTTTCTAAATGAATATTTGACTCTTCAGGTTTTAAATAAATCAATTCATCACCATTTCCAATGCTATCAATAAATATGAATTTTTTATTTTTCAATTGTTTTGCATAGCTTTCCAGCATCTTTAGGCCATATTGTCCATTATTACCATCATCATATAAAACAAAAGCAATTTTCTTCTTTTCTTTTTTATCTAATTTATTAATTAAATTGATAATTGTAATAATACTTGAAGAGTTACAAACAAAATTCTTTTGATTCGGAATGCCACTTTTGTATTTCAAAATAATAAAAAATAATAAAATAGTCGAAACAATAGACGATACGCCGGGAATACTAAAAAAACCCTGCGACTGAATTTTGGGTATGAACACCCAGTAATTTAATACCAATGAGGTGATGAATAAGAAAATAATTGGCGAAATACTTATAAAATAGCCTAATTTACTAAAGTGAGGCGTGAATGCATATTTTTTATTAAAATTAAAATTTTTAATACCAGTATCATAATAGGTACAAATGATTAATTCAGCTTGATCTAAATTACCAATATAAGCGTTGTAATAATTTTCATACCGTCTTGTTGCTAACTTTAATTTCGCTAATTTAGCATCAACTATATAGCCCAATTGAGTAAGTTCTTTAGATATCACTCTTAAAAAAGTGATTTTTTCTTTAGACGTAAATCTTTTGCCAAAAATGACACAGTATCTTAGTACAAGGTCTTTAAATTTATCCATTTTTAATAATTATTTAAATTTAGAAAAACTGTTAGTGCGATATTAGTCACACTAACAGCGAAACAAATAGATAATATTAAAATAATGATTATCAAATAATATTATCTATAGAAGATGTTAGTTTAATCAATAATCATCTTCATTTTGAGATTGGGAGAAATTAGCCATATTGCTAATCGCTTCTTGGATATTCTCATGTCCAGTTTCAACACACTCTTTTGCCAAATCAAGTAGTGATAATGAATCTCTATTACATACAGCATTAATTACCATTGGCAAGTTCATACCGGTAATGACGCGGACATTCATACCTAATTTTTCCCATTCTGGCAAACATCGCATTGATGCGTTATAAGGTGAGGCACCCAATAAATCAACAAAAATTAAGACACCTTGCCCTGAGTCTAGAGATTTTGAACAATCAAATAAATTATCTTTTAATTGTTCAATATCTTGTCCTGGATTGAGTGATAGTGATTCAAATTTATCTTGTTCTCCAACAATCATTGATACACTATCTTTAATCCCTTCAGCCATTTTGCCATGACTAACTAATAAAACACCTATCATATTTTCGATACCTATATTATTCAAACATCTTAATCGCTTCGTTTAATGTGACTTTTTTCAACGAAGGCGTCGCTTGAAAATAGATATCCATATTAGGGAAGCTGTTTTGTAAATCGATTAGTAAATCAAGTTGTTCTTTATTAATCGATACTTCTTTAATTATTGAAGTTGCTCCAGGTACTAGCGGTAAACCCCCAATATTAAGATTAGTTATTGGCACACCCGCTTTAATGATTTTATACATAACTTCTATATTTTTTGTTATCAAAATAACATTAAAATCATCATACTGGCGATCATTCCAATATCTTACCGCGCCATCTTCTTTTAATACTCTTATTTTGTGTCCTGTACTTGCCCCAGCACCTAATATAATATTTTTAGTAAATTCATCATTTGCTGAGTAATCATCGGCTACAAATAACGCATTTGCTCCAGCTGCTTTAGAGACATTAGTTGCAACTTGACCATGAATAAGGCGGCTATCTACACGCGCTAACACTACTTTTCCCATAATTTTACCTCTATATTTTTTTAATTTTATAAAATTCCAATGGCTGCTAATACACCAAGTATTATGGTTAATCCAACTAATGCTTGAGTTACTTTTAACCCTTTCTTAGAAAAATAGAAATATAATCCCATCACGACCATAAGAGGCAATACACCCGGTAGGATTTTATCCAACGTATCTTGGATGACAAATTCTTTACCGGATAAATTGAATTTCAAACTTGATGATACTTTTATGTAGTTAGCAGCTAAAATACCCATCATGAATAGGCCTAAAATGGACAAGCCTTCAATGACCATTTGCATTTTATTACCAACCACTTCGGTAGCCGCATTTCTACCTAATTTGAATCCTAACTGAGCAAAATAGTACCCAACAAAAAGTTGATAGATAACAAATGCAATGAAAGGAAATAAAGCACCAATTGCTAGGCCTTCTTGAGCCCAAGGAAGCGCAATTGCAATAAAGATATATTGCACTGTTCCAGAGTCGATTGCGTCACCTATTCCGGCTAAAGCCCCCATTAAACCAGCTTTTGTATTATAGAGAACGTCGTTATCAATACTGATCGGTTTCTTTTGGTAAACTTCATCTGCTCTTACAGCTTCTAGTGACGCCATAATTCCTGAAATTGTTCCGCCACCCCAGGTTAATTGAGTGTTAAAGAACAATAAGTGTCTTTGATAAGCTGCTGAAAGCTCACTTTTTGATTTATATAATTTTTTGAGAATTGGCATCAATCCCCACATTAAAGAAGCGGCTAGATAGCGGTCAAATGAGTGTGGGATTTCATTTGCATAATACCAACGTAACCATGCAATAGTGATATCTTTTTTAGTTATTGCTTCTGGTTTGAGATCAATACTTTCTTGTACGATTTCAGTCATTATAAATTCCTCTTTTTAATTTATTAATCAATTAAAGATTAATAATCGTCATCATCTACTTGATTATTTGAATTACTTCTAGGTTGCTCAGCCGCAGAATTAACCGCTTCATTCTTTGCAAGGACAAAGATAAACGCAACAATAGCGCCGACAATTGCGTAGGTAACCATTGTGATATTCAGTGGTTTTGCAATTACGGCCATGAAGTAAGCTAATAAGAAGAAAATGATGTAATTTTTCTTACCGATAACATAAATAGTCAGAGCAATACCTACTGCTGCAAGACCACCACCAATTACATTAAGAATATGGAAAACAAGTCCACCAGCATTGGATTTAATGATATCTGCAATTATTGGCGCACCAAAATAGAGTGCGACAAACATAAATGGTAAAAAGAGTGCGACACTACAAATGATTGGTAAGATAATAATTGATAAAGTTAATCCCGAACTGTTAGCTTCGTCAGCATATCGTTCAGTTAATTTCATAATCATTGTATTGAGGAAAAATCTTAATTGGTATAAATACGATCCTAACAAACCAACAGGTACGGCTACCGCCACCGCAGCTGCTGGTTGCATATCGCCGAGTAATGCGACAGGTACAGCGACAGCAGTTGCAATTGCGGGTTCTGATGGCATTTGTCCGCCAGGAGAAAATACCCCCATATAAATTAACTGTATTGCTGCGGTTATTATCATCGCGTTTGAAATATCATTAAAGACTATTCCAACAATTAACCCCGTCATCATCGGTGAGAATCTGAGTGTTAATGTTGCTCCACCCAACCCCCGAGACATTACCATTGCAACCCATATTGAAATAATGGTTGCTTGAAGAAACGTTACATGCATTTCTTGCATATATAAACTCCTCGATTTTTTTATAATGTTTAAAAAATTTTATGAAACAATTGATTGTAATTCTTGCTTATTGACAAATTTCTCTACATCTTCGACACATTTCTCCCCCATACCTTGCAAACACTCAATGGCATAAGCGGATGTATGTGGAGTAACAAGAACTTTTGGGTGTTGAACTAAAGGATTATCGTTATATGAAGGCTCGACATACATTACGTCAGTTGCATGACCAGCGACAATACCTTCATTTAATGCGTGTAATAGTGCATTTTCATCAATCAATTCAGCTCGAGCAGTATTGGTAATGTAAACGCCTTTTTTCATTAAAGAAAATTGGTGATCTTTTAAGATATGATAACTAGTTTCATTTAATGAAGCATTTAGAGAAATGATATCCGCATGTTTTAGTAAATACTCTAAATCAACAATTTCAATATTATGTTGATTAGCCCATTGTTTATTTACGTTTGGATCTACAACAAGTAAGCGCGCATTAAACCCGTGTTTAAAAATTTCTGCCACACGACTTCCAATATTCCCACAACCAATAACGCCAACAACTTTACCCGTAACATTGATACCCAAAAAAGAGGCTCTTTTTTTCCAATCATTTGATTTCACTGCAGCTTGTGACTGAACTGTTTGCCTAATTAATGCAAGTAAATTAGTCACTGCATTTTCGGCTACAGCATCTCGCTCCACTAGAGGGGGTACAATAGTTACAATTGTTCCATGTTCCCTTGCAGCAACAACATCAACATTATTAAAACCTATTCCATGACGAGAAATTAAAAACAAAGGGTCTTTTTTATTATCAAAAAAATCTTTGTTAAAAAAAGGTCTAACACTAGCAATAAAAATATTGAAACCTTCTAAAGCCTTTGCTAATTCCTTCCCTGGTATATCATTATCAAAAGTAAAATGCTTTACTTCGCCAATTTTTTCTAATCGTTTTAAATGATCTGGAAAATATTTTCCAAAACTACTTGAGTTAATTATCGCAATTTTATAATTATCCACTCCATACTCCTAATTTATAAAAGATAAACGTTATTGCTTTTTTATAAAAAATTAACGCTCATAAACCTCTTTTTAACTTAAATGTGACAGGTAACATTGATTATAATTAAAATGATTTAAAAAAAAATGAATTTAGATCACATATTTAAGAAATATTATAAAAATCGGCTTTGATAAGGGGATATTTATTTTCTATCAGAAAATATACTAATAATGCTGGAGGACTTTAAGAATATAGCTTTAGGAATGTAGCATTAACGAGTTCAAGACATAAAAAAAGGGCAATCATGCCCTTTATAAAATTTAAGATTGCTATTTTTTATAAGCATCATTATGTACACCAACTGCTGCACGGCCTGAGGGATCATTTAGATTTTTAAATGATTCATCCCATTCAATCGCTTTTGCAGTTGAACAAGCAACGGTTGGGCCACCTGGTACACAGTGTGCTGCACTTTCAACAGGGAATAATTCGTCAAAAATCTCACGATACATATACGCTTCTTTTGATGTTGGCGTATTGTATGGGAAACGGAATTTTGCATTTTCTAGCTGTTGATCCGTAATTTTGCTTTCAGCAATTTCTTTTAAGGTATCGATCCAACTGTAGCCTACACCGTCAGAGAATTGTTCTTTTTGACGCCATACCACTGATGCTGGTAAGTAAGATTCAAATGCTTCACGAACAATGTGTTTTTCCATTTTACCGTTACTACCACACATTTTATCTTTCGGATTAATACGCATTGCCACATCTAAGAATTTTTTATCCAAGAAAGGTACACGCGCTTCAACGCCCCATGCAGCCATTGCTTTATTAGCACGTGCACAATCGTACATGTGTAACGCGGCTAATTTTCGGACAGTTTCTTCATGGAACTCTTTGGCATTTGGCGCTTTGTGGAAATACAAATATCCACCAAATACTTCATCAGCACCTTCACCTGATAGGACCATTTTGATACCCATTGCTTTAATTTTTCTTGCCATTAAATACATTGGGGTTGAGGCACGAATCGTTGTTACATCATACGTTTCGATAAAATAAATAACATCACGGATTGCATCAATACCTTCTTGAATGGTGAAGTTAATTTCGTGGTGAACAGTACCTAGATGATCAGCAACTGCTTGTGCAGCCTTAAGATCTGGGGCACCTTTTAAACCAACCGCGAATGAGTGCAATTGTGGCCACCATGCTTCTGATTTTTCATGATCTTCAACGCGACGAGCAGAAAACTTTTTAGTAATTGCTGAAATAACAGAAGAATCAAGTCCACCAGATAATAAAACGCCATAAGGAACATCTGACATAAGATGACTTTTTACAGACTCTTCTAGTGCAACACGAAGTTCATTGATATCTGTCTTATTATCTTTGACGTTATCATATTCCATCCAATCACGTTTGTAATAGGTTTTAATTTCACCTTCTGTACTTGATAAGTAACTTCCAGGAGGAAAAGCCTCAATCGTTTTACAAACCGGAACCAATGCTTTCATTTCAGACGCAACGTAAAACGTGCCGTTTTCATCATGTCCCATATACATCGGAATGATACCGATATGATCACGACCAATAAAATAGGTGCCTTTATTAATATCATAAAGAATAAACGCAAACATGCCTTGTAAGTCATCAAGACAGTGTATACCTTTTTCTTGATATAAAGCTAAGATCACTTCACAGTCAGAGCCTGTTTGGAATTCATAACGATCTTTGTACTGATTTCGGAGTTCTTGATGATTATAAATTTCGCCATTAACCGCTAAAACTAATGTTTTATCTTTATTATAAAGCGGTTGAGATCCAGTATTAACATCTACAATTGATAGACGTTCATGAGCTAAAATCGCTTTATCAGAAGCAAAAATACCAGACCAATCAGGGCCACGATGACGTTGCAGGCTTGATAGCTCTAATGCTTTTGTTCGTAGCTGTTCCGGATCTGATTTAATATCAAGAATACCTAAAATCGAACACATTGAATTTCTCCATTTAAAATCGCTATAGCGATACTATTTACTAATAAAATTTATTTTAAATATTATTGCAAGCAAATCACAAAAATAACAGGATACACATTATTGATTAACAATTAAAGTACAATATCGTTATACTTTTCCTATAATAAAGATTGCTTTTATTTTTTTATCCACTGCCCTTGCTGTTTGATGTATTGACCAACAGGCGTTTTTTCTTGAGCTTTACTTCCTGCTTTGTTTTGAACTTCAACTAGTGGCACGTTACTTTCAGCTGATACTTTTTGGTACTCTTGTTTACGAGCCTGATTAATTAATTGGGCAATTTCGCTTGCATTACCTTCATTTTTTACAACGCCTAAATAACCATCGGTTTGTTCTCCCACTAGACCGTTTGCTTTTGCTTGAGGCAGTGAATTAATCGCTTGATCTAAATTTAAAGCAAAAACTGGCATAGCTAATAAGATTGATAATAATGCTACTATCGCTTTTTTATTCATAACAGACTCCTTATTAAATACATCATATTAAGATGAATTAAATATGTAAAAACGGTTGAAATTTTAATGTTTTGCTATAAAAGTCGTGTTTATGCACTCATTAATATTAATATAAACCTGATTTATTAATAATATTATCTAGCGCTTTGTCCACTTTGATATTAATTTCGTGATCAATCTTAACGTTCAAATTGATATTAATTGGTTCATTTGGTGCTTGCACTTTAACCGTTGGCGTACAACCCATTAGTACAGCACTACACACTATAATTGTAATAATAGTTTTAATCATAGAATAACCTCTTATCTATCAAGATTTCCTTTTTAAATACGCTTCAATACGTTTGCGAATAGGTTCGTTAATTTGATCGGAAAGTTGTAAACTTATTAATAGTTTTGCAATATTCTCTTCAAGATTTATATTCAAATTCACCGCTTTACCATTTTCAACATCACGGTTATTACCTTGAATATTTAGTCCTAATTTAGCAATTTCATTTTGATAACTCACCATACCCGACAACTTAGTATAATGAAAATTTTTGATTATATCAGTGAGAATTTTCATATTCGGGTTAGCTTGGGCATAATTTTTCAGTGCCGTATTTTCAAACTGTAAATATCCTTCATTAACCGTAACTAACTGGCCGTTTTTTATGACGACTTCATTAAAAGCTGTCCCTTTTTTACTGGACGGTAATAATGTTATTGGCAAAGTGCCATCAATTGCCCCATCTCCAGCTAAACCATCGGCAGGATATTTAGCCAAGATATCTTTCAATTGTATCTTTTTTAGCCTTAAATTAAATTGTTGGGGTAATTTAGCTAAATTCAATTGTCCCTGATCAAGAAAAACTGAGCCAGAAAAAATAGCGGCTTGCGCTTTCGTCCATTTCACTAACCCTTTACTCGGTGCATTTAGCGATGCTGAATAACTACCTGCTAATCTAATCTTCTCGAAATTAACACCAATATTAACTTGTTGAATAGTTAATGCGGGCGTTGAAATAGTAAATTGATTGTTATTAAATGAAATGTCGATGTTGCCAACTGCGGATTTAAATTCACTCGCTTTAAATATGCCATCAAATTTATTAATTGTTAATGTTGATTTTGCATTAATTTGTTTCGATTCAAGCGAAATAGGTATTGTTACTTCAAAGGTCAGCTTTCCTACTGATGGTTTAACAATTAAGTCATCTGAAAATTTCGCTTTTTCAATATTAAATAAAGCGTTGTCTGAACTCTTTAAAATAACTTTATCGCTAGTTAAAACCCCAGTAAATGGTAAAGTCAGATTACCTTTTTCTATTCCAAATTGATTCAAGGAAGTCGTCAAGACCCCCTCTTTGATTTCGAAGCAAGAATTTAACTGATCAAACGAAAGGTTAGCAGTTAATGTGTGTTGATTATTACTTGATAGATTAAGTTGTATTGTATTTTGCTCTTTAGTGGCCTGAACCTTCAGGTTAACTAACTCTTTTTTCTGTTGATAAAATGTTAAAGAGTCGACATTGATATTATTTGGAAGCCAATAAATGATAGTCGATACAGTGGAAGAATTAGGAGAAGATTGATTGAGCTCTTGTGTATCTGTCACCTTTGGCAAGCCTGATTTATCTGTTGAATCGGACCAGTAAATATCAATACTTTTTGCCGTAAAGGTTGACAACGATAGTTTGACATTGCTCGCTTTTAACGATAATTGTGGCTGTTGTGAAATAGTTAGTTCATCAAAAGATAATCCGCCGAGGCCGATATCAATACCTTGCCAATCTATAGAAAGATTATGTTCATCCTTGAATGATAACCAATATCGCCAACCATATAAGCTTAATATCACTATTATGAGTAATATAAGAGATGGAATCCAATAACGTTTTTTTAAGCGAGCCATAATAAACTCTCAACAAGTGGATCGCCGAATAGTATCGGCGATTATTATGCTTGTTCTCTGTTAGCAATATAAGCCAATGCCTTGTCAATTCTTGCTAATGTACGTTTTTTACCAACAGCATAAACAGTTGCGTCAACAGAAGGCGATTGCCCAATTCCCGTCACTGCAACACGAAGTGGCATACCTACTTTACCCATCCCGACTTCAAGCTCGGTGGCTGTTGCCTCAATAGCATGATGAATTTTATCAATTTGCCAATCAAAATCTGAAATTGCTGCAATTTTAGCTTTGATTACCTCTAAAGGTTCTTTTGCAACAGGTCGTAAATGTTTTTTAGCTGCATCAGCATCAAACTCATCAAAATCTTGATAGCAATAAGTACATGACTCAGCCATTTCTTTCAATGTTTTACAACGTTCACCAAATAGTTTCACTATAGTAATTAAATCAGGACCTTGTGTTAAATCATAACCTTGCTGATTCATATGCCAAACTAAATGCTGTGCAACATAATCAGCATCTAAATGATTAATATAATGATGATTTAACCAAAGTAACTTTTCAGTATTAAATGCACTGGCAGATTTACTTACTGCATCTAATGAAAAGAAATCAATCATTTCTGGTACAGAAAATATCTCTTGATCGCCATGAGACCAGCCTAGACGAACTAAATAGTTAAGTAAGGCTTCTGGCAGATAACCATCATCACGGTATTGCATCACACTCACTGCGCCGTGACGTTTAGAGAGTTTTTGTCCATCGTCACCTAAAATCATTGATACATGACCATATTCAGGTAATGGTGCGCCTAGTGCTTTTAAAATATTAATTTGTCGAGGCGTATTATTAATATGATCTTCACCACGAATAACATGGGTAATTTCCATATCCCAATCATCAACAACGACGCAAAAGTTATAAGTTGGAGAACCATCAGTACGGCGTATGATTAAATCATCAAGCTCTTTATTGGCAATTTCAATTGGACCACGTATCAGATCATTGAAAACAACTACGCCATCTACCGGGTTAGCAAAGCGGACAACATGTGGCTCAGTGTGTGAATGCTGTTTTTGCACTTCATCACAACGACAATGGCCGTCATATCGGGCTTTTTCACCTTTCGCCATTTGCTCTTCGCGCAATTTTTCTAAGCGCTCTTTTGAGCAATAACAACGATAAGCCGTTTTATTGGCTAACATTTCGTCAATAACTTGATTATAACGATCAAAACGTTTAGTTTGGAAATATGGGCCTTCATCCCATGATAATTTTAACCAATTCATACCTTCCATAATCGCGTCAATCGCTTCTGGTGTTGAACGTTCAAGGTCGGTATCTTCAATACGCAATACAAAGGCGCCATGCGCATGGCGGGTATATAGCCAAGAATAAAGCGCAGTACGTGCACCACCAACATGTAAGTAACCAGTTGGGCTTGGTGCAAAACGGGTTTTAATTTTCATGAAATAATCCTATTAATAAAGAGCCCTAAAATGTCAATTTATCACTTATGCTCTTTTTATTTAACCGCTTTCCATAGATAGGAAAGGCAATTGCAATAAGTTCAATTTAGTTGCTTATTTTAACACGTCAAAAGGTTTCAGCAAGCCGTCAGTAATAGACAAAATTAGCAACTAATTTAAGTAGTTACTCAATATAAAATCGAGTATAAAAATATAAATTATCAAAGCGATTAATGAGCTTCATCCCAATTATTACCAATACCGACATCCACTTTTAATGGTACTGAGAGTTGATAACAATTTTCCATGATAGATTTAATAGATTTACTATATTCACTAACAAACTCTTCTTTAACCTCAAATACAAGTTCATCGTGTACTTGCATTAACATTCTGATATTACCGTTAGACTGGGTTTTAATCCATTCACTCATTTTGATCATTGCTATTTTGATAATATCAGCTGCTGTACCTTGCATTGGTCCGTTGATTGCCGCACGCTCAGCACCTCGTTTTTCATTAACTCTAGATGAGCTAATTTTTGGTAAATATAATCGTCTTCCTGATAAGGTTTCAACGTAGCCTTGCTCGGATGCTTGTTGACGAATTCTGTCCATATACACTTGTACACCAGGATAACGTTCAAAATAACGATCAATATAGAATTTTGCTTCTTTACGAGGAATATTAATTTGTTTAGATAACCCAAAAGCACTCATGCCATAAATTAATCCGAAATTTACAGCTTTAGCTCTTCTTCGCTCTTCTGCGGTAACTTCTGGCTCTGGTTTACTTAGAATTTCACTCGCTGTCACCCGATGAATGTCTTTATCATGAGCAAAAGCATTTAGCAAACTTTTATCCTGCGATAAATGCGCCATAATACGTAGCTCAATTTGCGAATAATCAGCTGAAATAATTTTATAACCTTTTGGGGCGATAAATGCTTGACGAATACGGCGACCTTCCTCGGTTCGAACAGGAATATTTTGTAAATTAGGGTCGTTTGATGATAATCGTCCTGTTACAGTACCAATTTGGTTATAATTGGTATGAATTCGGTGATCAATTGGGCTAATCATCAACGGTAGTTTATCGGTATAAGTATTTTTTAATTTGGCTAACCCTCGGTAATATAAAATTTTACGAGGTAATACATATGTATTTGCTAATTCATTTAATACTTCTTCACTGGTTGAAGGATCACCTTTAGGCGTTTTTTTGAGTACGGGTAATTGGTGTTTATCAAATAAAATTGCTTGAATTTGTTTTGGTGAACCCGGATTAAATTTTTCACCCGCAAGGAATTGTAACTCTTCTTCAGTATCCTTTAATATTTTGTTAAGTTCTTTTGAATACGCTTTTAATTGTTCAGCATCAACAAGAACCCCAGTTCTTTCCATGTTAGCTAAAATAATTGCTAGTGGCATTTCAATGTCTGAAAATAACTTAGTGAGTTTTTCATTTTTTTCTAGCTGTGGCCATAATTTTTGATGTAATTGAAAAGTAATATCCGCATCTTCTGCTGCATATTGAGTTGTTTTTTCAATATCAATAGTATCAATACTTGATTGCTTTCTACCAACTTTAGTTAATTCATCATAAGTAATTGTTTTATATTTCAAATAGCGTTTTGCCATACTATCCATGTCATGTCGTTGAGTGCTATTTAATACATAGGACTCTAGCATCGTGTCATAAGCAATACCCTGCACTTGGATGCCATAGTTCGCCAATACACTGTAGTCAAATTTGGCATTTTGGGCGATTTTTTTGATTTGAGGATTCTCTAATATTGGTTTTAATTTTGCCAATACATCATTAAGCGGTAGCTGTTCTGGAACATCTAGGTATTGATGAGCTAGAGGAATATAAGCAGCTTGATTTGGAGTAACACTTAGCGATATCCCAACAAGCTTAGCATGGAAATGATCGACATTATCCGTTTCCGTATCAAATGCAAAGGCTTCGCAACTAGTTAATGTTGCAATCCATTCATCTAATTGTGTATTGGTTAAAATACATTGATAATCCTTTTCGTGCACTTCAGTCTCTAGCTCTTCTTGGTCAATTGAGGGCAATTCCCCTGCAATTTCGACAGGAATTTGACTTTGCTGATTTAAAAAGTTACCAGCGATTAATTCTTTTTGCCAACGATGGAAATCATAATAAGCAAACAATTCAACTAATTTAGTTGCATCGATATCACCTATAAGTAATTGTTCCGTCGTGAAATCTAATGGAACATCCGTTTTAATTGTCGCCAATAAATAACAAAGGTCAGCTTCTTTTTTATGATCAGCCAATTTACTTTTCAATGATTTAGCACCACGAATAGGCAATTTTTCAATTTCATCCAAATGGCTATAAATATCATTTAAACTTTCAAAATGCGTTAATAAATTTAGTGCCGTTTTTTCACCAATTCCCGGAACACCAGGAATATTATCAGACGTATCACCTCTTAATGCTAAATAATCAATCATTTTTTCTGGCGGCACACCAAATTTTTTCATAACACCTTCTGGATCAAGAATTGTGTTATTCATGGTATTTATTAGTGTGATTTTATCACTGACTAATTGTGCCATATCTTTATCACCAGTACTGATTAGTACCTCTAGGTTTTCTTTTTCTGCTTGTCTAGCCAATGTGCCTATCACATCATCAGCCTCTACACCATCTACACAAAGCAGCGGTAATCCCATCGCTTTTAAAATAGTATGAATTGGTTCGATTTGGGGCCGTAAATTTTCAGGCATTTCTTCTCGAGTCGCTTTATACTCGCTATAAAGTTCATTACGGAAAGATCCGCCACTCGCATCAAAAACGACAGCAATATGAGTTGGATCATATTGATTCATTAGACTGCGTATCATATTGACCACACCAAAAATAGCCCCTGTTGGCTCACCTTTGGAATTAGTTAATGGAGGACATGCAAAAAAAGCACGATAAAGATAAGAAGAGCCATCAATTAAAATAATTGGCGTATTATTTGGCATTAATAGTTACCCAAATGTTATTTAATACAATTATTAGTAGTATAACCTAATTAGTAACAATATTCTTGTGAACACCGATAATATAGTGTAAAAATATTCGAGATCGCATCAATCTTTAAGTCAAATTGATTAATTAAAAATACTGTATATCGCTATATCACTATTATATAATACTGATATCTATTTTCGTCTGAGTATCAAATAAATGACAGAATTAAGTCCTGCAGCACTAGAGGTCAAAAAAGCACTAGCAGCTAAAAATCTTGAAACCCCATCATGTCGTTTACCTATGGACAATAGCGAACGGAAAGCAAAAATAGAAGCGCATTTCCGAGAAATCATGAAACTTATGGAACTTGATTTGAGTGATGATAGCCTTGCTGAAACTCCGCATCGCGTTGCAAAAATGTATGTTGATGAGATCTTTTCCGGACTTAACTATCATAACTTTCCCAAAATCACCCTGATTGAAAACAAAATGCAGGTTGATGAAATGATTACCGTTCGTGATATTACTTTAACCAGTGTTTGTGAGCACCATTTTGTGACCATTGACGGTAAAGCCACCGTTTCTTATATCCCAAAAGATAAAGTGATTGGTTTATCAAAAATCAATCGGATTGTTGAATTCTTTTCCCAGCGCCCGCAAGTGCAAGAAAGATTAACCCAACAAATTTTGGTGGCACTACAGACGCTATTAGGAACAGTTAATGTTGCTGTTTCAATTGACGCTACACACTATTGCGTTAAAGCTCGAGGTATTAAAGATTCCAATAGTTTAACGACCACGACTGCATTAGGTGGAGGATTTAAAACGAATCCAAGCACCCGACAAGAGTTTTTGCGCGCATTAAATCATTAATAATATAAGGATATTGAATGAAATATTTATCACTCATGTTTATGATACTGTTTATTACAGCATGTTCTGAACAGGAATCTAATCATAATGATAAATTTATTGGTTTTTGGGTTGAAGGTGGTCCGGATTATAAACATACGGCGTCGATCGCCAATCTTGTTGAAATAAGTAAACAAGGAGACAATTACTTTATCAATGAAAACTACGTTTATGGTAATGGTCAAACCATTGCGATGCGAAAACTCACAAAATCACAAGACTATTTCGACGGACTGGCTTATCCATCAGAAAGAAATTTTGGTTTAGAAAACAAAGTGACTATGGATGATGATACAAAAATCGGTATATTTAATACCCATTTCTTTCGAATTTCAAAAGAAGAAGCAGAGCACATTAAACGCGATGTAAAAGAGTGCGAAGAGATAGAAAAAAACCGATTTTTTATTCCTAATGAGCAACAAGCTGAATATAAAAAACGGGCAAAAGAACTGGCTTATTGTCGGATTTTTTGGTAACAATCCAAATTCAGTGGATTTTTGTGACAGTTGTATGGGAATTGATTATTCATCAAAATCCCAAAATCAAATACAAATCAACTTTATATTACGTGCATCTTTAAGAAAGATTGGTATAATTCACAGCTATTTTAGTTAAAACATCACAATTAATAGCACGCTTTCATGAAGATCATTCGCGGTATTGATAATTTAAACAATCAATTTACTCAATGTGTACTTACATTGGGCAACTTTGATGGCGTGCATTTAGGACATCAACAATTAATTAACCATTTAATAAAACAAAGTAAGAAATTAAACTTACCAACAGTGGTTATGTTATTTGAGCCTCAACCTTTAGAGTTTTTTTGCAAACAAAATGCTCCCGCTAGGTTAACGTCTTTTAAAGAAAAAGTGGAATTAATTAAAAAATTGGGTATCGACTATATTATTGCGGTGCCATTTACCCAAACCTTTGCCAATATGTTAGCCCCAGATTTTATTCAAGATTGGTTGATAAACAAATTACAAGCTAAATATATTGTTATTGGTGATGATTTCCGATTTGGTCGTGAGCGTAAAGGTGATATTAATCTTTTACAACAATATACTCATAACAATCAATTTGTAGTTGAGAGTATGCCTACGTTTGTTTGGAATGATTTAAGGATCAGCAGTACGGCTGTTCGTGAGGCATTATTTAATAGTGATTTTAAATTGGCTCATTGCCTTTTAGGCCGTAATTACGCCATTGAAGGGAAAGTGGTTCATGGCAATGCGTTAGCCAGACAATTAGGATTTCCGACAGCCAATATTCATTTAAATCGAAAAAAACCCGCTTTACAAGGCGTCTATTTTGTAAAAGTCAAAAACTGTTGTAGTAATCAGCATTATCATGGCATTGCCAATATCGGTATAAGACCAACCATTGAAGGCAAAAAGGCTATTTTAGAGGTTAATCTATTTGACTTTTCAGGTGATATTTATGGACAATATTTAGACGTTATATTCGTTCATAAGTTACGCGACGAGAAAAAATTTGATTCGCTAACCGATTTAAAACAACAAATTGCACAAGATGTTTGCACTGCGAAACAGATCAGTGCAAAATTAACCAATTAAAAAGTAGTTTCAACAAAAATTAACTGGAATAAATCAGCATGACAGACTATAAAAACACATTGAATTTACCGGAAACCGGATTCCCTATGCGAGGTGATCTTGCTAAACGTGAACCGGCGATGTTGCAAAATTGGTACGATAAAGAACTTTATCGCAAAATCCGTCAAGGCAAAAAAGGCAAAAAAGCTTTTATTCTGCATGATGGCCCTCCTTATGCAAACGGAAAACTTCATATTGGTCATGCCGTTAATAAAATTATTAAAGACATTATTATCAAATCAAAAGGCTTAAGTGGTTATGACTCCCCATATATTCCAGGATGGGATTGTCATGGTTTGCCGATTGAGCAAAAAGTCGAGGAGCAAGTCGGTAAACCAGGTGTAAAAGTAACACCAGCTGAGTTTCGCCAAATTTGTCGTGATTATGCTGCTTCACAAGTTGAATTACAAAAAGCTGATTTTATTCGCATGGGTGTGCTTGGGGATTGGCAAAATCCATACCGTACAATGGACTATGATACTGAAGCGAATATTATTCGTGCTTTAGGTAGAGTAATTCAAAATGGGCATTTAGTCAAAGGTGCTAAACCAGTTTATTGGTGTACAGATTGTATGTCAGCTTTAGCGGAAGCTGAAGTCGAATATTATGATAAATCATCGCCCGCAATAGATGTAAAATTCAAAGCCGTAGATAACCAAGCTGTTGCAAGTAAATTTGGTGTTAATACCGACCTAACTATTTATGCCGTGATTTGGACGACAACACCTTGGACATTACCTGCCAGCCGAGGTATTGCCTTAAATGCTGAATTTGAGTATCAACTAGTACAAATAAACGATAAAGAATGCTTAATTTTAGCCGCTGATCTGGTCGAATCAGTCATGAAACGTGCCGAAATTTCAGAATGGAAAGTACTTGGCAGCTGTAAAGGTGATGTGCTTGAGCTATTACGCTTTAAACATCCTTTCCTTGAGTTTGATGAACCAATTGTACTTGGTGAACATGTGACAGTTGACGCAGGTACAGGTGCAGTGCACACGGCGCCTGGTCACGGTGTTGAAGACTTTTTAGTTGGTCAAAAATATGGGCTTGAAGTTGCTAACCCTGTTGGTGGCAATGGCTGTTATTTACCTGGAACAGGTGTTGGTTTAGATGGTTTATTTGTTTTCAAAGCCAATAAAGTGGTAGTTGAACTATTAAAAGAACGCAATGCTTTACTACACTTTGAAAATATTGAACATAGCTATCCTTGTTGCTGGCGACATAAAACGCCTGTTATCTACCGTGCAACACCACAATGGTTTATCAGTATGGATAAACAAGGTTTACGTGCTCAATCACTAAAAGAGATCAAACAAGTTCGTTGGATTCCAGATTGGGGACAAGCTCGAATTGAAACTATGGTAGCGAACCGTCCTGATTGGTGTATTTCACGTCAACGCACATGGGGCGTGCCTATGACGCTATTTGTGCATAAAGAAACTGAAGAGTTACATCCAGACACATTACAACTAGTTGAGAAAGTGGCTAAATTGGTTGAACAAAACGGTATTCAAGCATGGTGGGATGCCGATATTAAAGATTTATTAGGTCCTGATGCTGATGATTATCGTAAAGTGCCCGATACACTAGATGTATGGTTTGATTCAGGCTCAACATTCTACTCAGTGGTTGGCGTGCGTCCTGAATTTGCAGGGCACGAAGCCGATATGTACTTAGAAGGTTCAGATCAGCATCGTGGTTGGTTTATGTCTTCATTAATGCTATCAACGGCAATTGATAACAAAGCACCGTATAAACAAGTATTAACTCACGGTTTTGTGGTCGATGGACAAGGACGTAAGATGTCTAAATCACTTGGTAACATTGTGACCCCACAAGAAGTGATGAATAAACTTGGGGCAGATATTTTACGTTTGTGGATTGCATCGACTGATTATTCAGGCGAAATGAGTTATTCAGATGAAATCATTAAACGTGCAGCCGATAGCTACCGTCGTATTCGTAATACCGCACGCTTCTTACTGGCTAACTTAAATGGTTTCGATCCAGCTAAAGATATGGTTAAACCAGAAGATATGGTAGTACTTGATCGTTGGGCTGTCAGTATAGCTAAAGAAGCTCAAGAGCAAATCATTCAAGCTTATGAAAACTACGATTTCCATAGAGTCGTACAACGTATTATGCAATTTTGCTCAATCGAAATGGGCTCATTCTATTTAGATATTATCAAAGATCGTCAATATACAGCAAAAAGCGATAGTGTTGCGCGCCATAGTTGTCAAACTGCGTTATATCATATCGCTCAAGCAATGGTTCGTTGGATTGCACCAGTTTTATCATTCACTGCTGATGAAATTTGGCAATATCTACCTGCTTCTGAAAAATCTGAATTTGTATTTGAAGATGAATGGTATACCTTGCTATTTACCTTATCAGATAGTGAAACATTAAACAGTGCTTATTGGGCTCAAATCTTAGCTATTCGAAGTGAAGTCAATAAAGTTTTAGAACAAGGCCGTAATGATAAAGTTATCGGGGGATCACTTGAAGCAGCGGTAACCCTTTATGCTAATAGCGAAATAGCAACGGCTCTCGCTAAATTAGAAAACGAATTACGCTTTGTATTACTGACTTCACAAGCGACGGTGAAACCTTTAGAAAATGCACCACAACATGCGGTACAAAGTGATATTCAAGGTCTTAAAATTGAGCTTGCTAAAGCACAAGGCGATAAATGTCCTCGTTGCTGGCATTTTACAGTTGATAACAACCCAACCACTCACTTATGTAAACGTTGTGAACAAAACATTCATGGTAATGGTGAAGTTAGACATTTTGCCTAAGTGATATAAAAATAAATAGGGCTATAAAAATAATTTTATAGCAATTAAGAACACTTACCGCCGACGATTGTCGGCGGTATTATAATAATGAGCATAAATTATATGAAAAAAGATAACGGACTTCACTGGTTATTATTTGCGGTTGTAGTTTTTATTATCGATATCGCAAGTAAATTCTGGATTATAAATAATTTTTACTTATTTGAATCTGTAAATCTTTTACCCTTCTTCTCTATCACCTATGTACATAATATTGGCGCAGCTTTCAGTATTTTTGAAGGTCAACGATGGATACTTGCTGCCGTAGCTTTTGCTGTTAGTGTCGTAATTGTTTATATGTTATATCGCAGTAACCATAAGCAAAAATTAGAAAATTTTTCATTAGCATTAATTTTAGGTGG
Organism: Gilliamella sp. B3023; assembly: GCF_026536845.1. Taxonomy (NCBI): domain Bacteria; kingdom Pseudomonadati; phylum Pseudomonadota; class Gammaproteobacteria; order Orbales; family Orbaceae; genus Gilliamella; species Gilliamella sp. B3023. The sequence continues at coordinate 18,191 of NZ_JAFNNH010000020.1, read as the reverse complement.
TGCATTAGGAAACCTATTTGACCGTCTTTACCATGGATTTGTTGTCGACTTTCTAGATGTCAATTTTGGTGATTGGCACTACCCAACTTTTAATATTGCTGATTGTGCGATTTGTTTAGGTATTGGATTTTACATCCTAAGCAATTATGCTAAAAAGACTGACTAATATGCAGATTATACTCGCTAATCCTCGTGGCTTTTGTGCTGGAGTAGATCGAGCTATTACTATCGTTGAACGCGCGCTTGAGCTATTTGGTGCTCCTGTTTATGTTCGCCATGAAGTTGTACATAATCGCTACGTAGTTAACCGTCTTAAAGAACTTGGCGCAATATTTATCGAAGATCTCAATGATGTCCCAGACGACAGTATCCTTATTTTTTCTGCCCATGGGGTATCTAAAACAGTTCGTGATGAAGCCAAACGTCGCCAGCTACGAATATTCGATGCTACATGCCCTTTAGTAACTAAAGTTCATATGGAAGTCGCCAGAGCAAGCTATCGAGGTGAAGAGGTTATTCTTATTGGTCATGCTGGCCATATTGAAGTAGATGGCACGATGGGACAATATGGTAATCCAGCAGGTGGAATCTATTTAGTCGAATCAATTAAAGATGTACAAAACTTGCAAGTAAAAAATGACAATCATCTCTGTTTTACAACACAAACAACCTTATCGGTTGATGATACCGCAGAAATCATTGAAGCGTTAAAAAATCGATTTCCCAATATTCGTAGCCCTCGTAAAAACGATATTTGTTATGCCACCACTAACCGCCAACAAGCAGTTAAGCAGTTATCATCTCAAGCCGATATTGTCTTAGTGGTTGGATCTAAAAATTCATCAAACTCCAGTCGATTAGCAGAGCTTGCAAGACGAAACAGCAAAAATGCCTACTTAATCGACTACGCCTCAGACATCAATCTTAAATGGTTAGAAAATGCTCAAACTATTGGTGTCACCGCTGGCGCTTCTGCCCCAGAAATTTTAGTTAAACAAGTTATTGAGCATCTAAAAAGTTTAGGTTGCACATCAATGATTGAAACCGAAGGTATTTCAGAAAATATTACTTTTGAAATTCCCAAAGAGTTACGTATAGAAGTTAAAACAACTGATTAAGAAGCATGTGTTAGTTGCTTAAATTTTTCTAATAACTCTTCTTGGGTTTCGACATGCTCTGGATCAGCAATAATCGCATTTTGAATTGGACAGACGCGTTGACAGGTAGAATGATCATAATAACCGACACACTCAGTGCATTTATTTGGATCAATTTCATAAGTATCGAACCCCATTGAAATGGCCTCATTTGGACATTCAGGTTCACACATATCACAATTAATACACTTATCAGTTATTTTTAACGCCATTGCTACAATATCTTTAACGAATAAAAAATTTGCGCCATTATAACGCAATCCTAAATAAATCCTAATACGGATCTACATTTACATTGAGTATTGACAAAACTTTTGCAAAAAATTTTGAGGAACGGGGTTTTTGAAGGTCTAAAATTGCATAAATTTGAAAATTAAAGCCTAATGCATATCAAAATAAGTGTTCCTAATCATATCATCCACCTAAATAGTTATTGGAATTTTAGAATTATTTTAGAAACTTATCAGCTTGACGCGAAAATAGTTTTATTAGTAAATTGAACAAAGGAACGGCTCAAAGCTTCACTAATTTCCATTAGTAAGTTAATTAGGAATTGCCTACTTTTTTGTGCAATAAACAAGTATTCCTATGTATGATTATCTAATGATATTTATAATCAAATTTTTAAGTACATATTAAAAGAAAGGTGATTTTTTCTATCAATTCAGAAATATCTTTAATACAGTTAAAAATTTTCATAAAAATTACAATTTATTATCTTTAGTTATCATTGCAAATGAAATTAATACGATACAATGCTCAAAAAATAACAAAAACGAAAGGATGAAAAATTGGCAAAATTCTTTAGATTCAAATATATCGTTATCTTTATTGCCACTTTAGTTGTGCTTTATTTAGGAAAATTAATTTTTTTTCCTTCAGAGCAGGCCGTTAATTATATTACGTCGCCAGTAACGAAAGGAAATGTTGAGAAAACGGTTCTTGCTGATGGCACTATAAGCGCTTTTAAACAAGTTAGTGTTGGTGCACAAGTTTCTGGACAAATCAAAAAATTGTATGTTGAACTTGGCGATGAAGTTAAGCAGGGAGATATGATTGCTGAGATTGATGATCTTAAACAAAGTAACGATCTCAAACAATCTGAAGCAAAATTAAACAGCTTGGAAGCTCAGCGTACATCTAAGCAAGCAAAATTAGTTAACTATCAACTAACTTATGAACGCCAATTAAAACTGGTTAAAAAAGGGGTTGGTGTACAATCAGATTTAGATTCAGCAAAAGCCGATCTTGATGCAATCAAAGCTGATATTGCAGCGCTTGATGCAGATATTGTTAGCGCTCAAGTGGCAGTTGATACTGCAAAAGTTAATTTAGGTTATACCAAAATACGCTCACCAATTGATGGTGTTATTGTTGCCATTCCTGTCGACCAAGGGCAAACGGTAAACTCGGTACAAAGTGCTCCGACTATCGTTAAAGTCGCTCAATTGGATAAAATGACCATTGAAGCACAAATTTCGGAAGCCGATGTTATTGGTGTTAAAAAAGGTATGCCCGTTTATTTCACTATATTAGGACAACCAAACAAGCGGTTTGAGGGATTAACATTAAGATCGATTGAGCCTGCACCTGACTCAATTAATAGCGAAAACTCTACGTTAAGCTCATCATCTACCTCCAAAAGCGCAATTTATTACAATGGATTATTTGATGTTGACAATCCTGATCATCTTTTACGTATTTCAATGACAGCTCAAGTATATATTGTGTTAGCTGAAGCGAAAAATGTACTGACTATTCCATCCCAAGCTGTTCAAAAAAATTTAGCAGATAATAAAGCGATTATTTATCTACTTGATCAACATAATAATGTTGAAGAACGAGAAGTCAGTCTAGGTATCAATAATAATATCAATGTGGAAATCAAATCGGGACTTAAAGAAGGTGAAATCGTCATTATTGGTAGTAACAATGGCGCATTATTTAATCCTAATGGACGCACGCCGAGGATAAGATTTTGATATGACAAATAATCCACTTATCAAACTTGAAAATATTGTTCGTGAATTTCCAGCCGGTGATTCAACCATACAAGTACTTAAAAATATCAATTTAACGATTAATGCCGGTGAAATGGTTGCCATTATTGGTGCATCTGGCTCAGGCAAATCGACGTTAATGAATATTTTAGGTTGTTTAGATAAACCAAGCTCGGGGGTCTATACCATTGGAGGTCGAACCACCAATAAATTATCACCCGATGAATTAGCTGAATTACGTCGAGAACATTTTGGATTTATCTTTCAACGCTATCATTTATTAAGCGCCTTAACTGCACAAGGTAACGTTGAAATTCCCGCCATTTATGCAGGAATCACTAATGAACAACGAAAAAAACGAGCTATTGAAATATTAACGCGTTTAGGGCTTGAAGATAAAATTAATAATAAACCCAGTCAATTATCGGGAGGTCAACAACAGCGTGTCAGTATTGCTCGAGCCTTAATAAATGGCGGACAAGTTATTTTAGCAGATGAACCAACAGGCGCACTTGACCGTAAAAGCGGATTAGAAGTTATGGCTATCTTGCGAGAACTTCATAAACAAGGGCATACTGTGATTATTGTAACGCATGATAGCAATATTGCCCAAAGTGCAGAGCGAATTATTGAAATCAGTGACGGAAATATTATCTCAGATTCAATCAATCCTAACTATCAGGTAGAAGAAAAAAAAGATAATCGCCAAGTTAAACAGATCGAAACCACTAAAACCCAAGACAACTTTCAAGCTAAATACAATCGCTTTCGAGACGCCTTTAATATGGCGATATTGTCGATGCGTTCTCAACGATTACGCACTTTTCTAACCATGCTTGGTATCATCATTGGCATAGCCTCTGTCGTTTCCATGGTTGCATTAGGAGAAGGCACAAAACAAAAAATACTCTCGAATATAAACTCATTAGGAACAAGCACGCTAGAGATTTATCCCGGTAGCGGATTTGGGGATCGTAATGCAGATAAAATTACCACCCTACGCTCATCCGATGCTGACTTTTTAGCGAAACAGAATTTTGTTCATAGCACAACCCCAAACCTGGCAACATCAGTCTATTTTCGAGTCAAAAATTTGGCGATGACTGGTACAGTAAATGGTGTGGGAGAGCAATTTTTTGCCGTTCGTGGTTATAACATCACCCAAGGCATTGCTTTTGACCAAGCTAGCGTTGCATCATCAGCACAAGATGCCGTTATCGATGAAAATACCGTTAAACAGTTATTTAAGAATGAAAATCCAATTGGAAAAATTCTTATGGTGGGTCAATTGCCGGTAAGAGTAATTGGTGTTGCCACCAAACAACAACAGGGATTTGGTAATAATGAGAGTCTTAATATCTGGTTACCTTATACCACTGTCATTAATCGCATGGTTGGACAAACATCGTTAAGAAGTATTACGGTTCGGATTAATGATAATGTTGATTTATCAGTTGCTGAACAAGCGATTAATAAAATCATGATACAACGGCATGGTGTTAAAGACTTTTTTATCTTTAATTCAGATAGTATCCGTGAAACGGTTAATTCCTCGGCTTGGGTGTTAACATTATTAATCTCAACCATTGCATTTATATCACTGTTAGTCGGTGGTATTGGGGTAATGAATATCATGCTAGTATCGGTTACCGAAAGAACTCGAGAAATTGGTGTACGCATGGCTGTTGGAGCACGCTCAAGTGATATATTGCAACAGTTTTTAATCGAAGCGGTATTAGTGTGTTTGATCGGCGGAACATTAGGTATTTTATTATCATTTGTGGTCGGTGGGATTTTTAATTATTTTGTCACATCATTTGCAATGCGTTTTTCAATCATTTCAATTATCGCTGCCTTTAGCTGTTCAAGTATAATTGGCATAATTTTTGGGTATTTTCCAGCAAAACGAGCCGCAAAACTTGATCCAATTTATGCATTAGAAAGAGAATAAAAATCGCTATTAAAATAAAATCCCTTTGCACGATAAACTGCAAAGGGATGACAATTTGTTAATAACCGTTTAAAAATTAATTATTTTGTTCTTCACTTTCAGTTTTTTTATCAATTTCTACCTTAACATGCGGATCTAAATCCACTAAGTAGGCAGTAACTCTCGCATAATCTTTGACATAATCAGTGGTATTTTTAGTATTAAGACCACGCGAGTTCACAAAAAACTTACGATTAACCACAACAGTTGGAATTGACTCAGGTCTTAATTGGTTATAGGCCTCAGTTTGTTGTGTCATAAACGCTTTAACTAAAAAACTTTGTTTGGTTTTATCAAACTGATCAGCATCAACACCTAAGTCTGCAAAGACAGCTTTAATATCATCAGCAGTTTTTAATTTACGCTCGGTTTGTACAGCTTTATAAAGTGCATCTGACACTTTATCTTCAATACCTAATACATTAGCCACCGCCCATGCTTCAGCTAGCTCTTTAGCTAACGGACCAAAATTGTCTAAATGATAACGTTTAAATTTAGTACCATTTGGTAAAGCTTTAGCAATCGCGTCTGTTGCATGATATTCGCTTTCAAATTTAAAACAGCTAGGACAGTTGAATGAGAAAAACTCTACAACCTCTTTATCTGGAGAAGGTTCAAATGGTAAAACACCATATTGTTCACCTTGTTCAATCGGTTTTAACTGCTCAGCAACATTTGCTGTAGCTGGTTGAGTATCATTTTTATTATCTGCTGGCGCTTCTTGCGCAAAACAGGTTATAGAAGTTAATAATACTCCAATAGCAATAAGCGTTTTTTTCATTTAATTTATTCTCCTTATTCTTTAATAATTCCGCGAGCTTTTAATATTGCTGATTTAAAATCATCTTCATAATCTTTTTTTAATCCAGGTATAGCTTCGTTTTTATCTGAATTACGCATTTTTAAATGATAAATTAAAACTTCATCACTAAGATCTTTTAAATTACCATCAAAACCAGCTTCTTTACCCAATTTATCTAAAAGCTGTAATAAATTGAGGTCTGAATCATTTTCCCAAGCTGGTTGTAATAACTCAATTAACTCATCAATACGATGACATTTCATAATAACTACCTTTTAATTATTCAACTAAGTTGATAGGTGATGACATAAACCTTTATGTTAATCTTTACTTTACAATCTATATATTAATAAGCTTCTAGTATATACTCGGCTTTAAATTTAAATTGTCCATTTAAAAGATTCATAAACAAATATATTTTATGTCTAAAAAATAACTTTGCTATATAGTAATGTTATTTTGCTTTTTGGCAATGTAAAAGAGAAAGAATTTATGGAAAAACTGCCTATTACTGCTATTATTTTAGCTGGTGGTCAGAGTAACCGCATGAATGGTGTGGATAAAGGCTTGATGTTATTAGCTGGGAAACCACTTTTTCAACATGTAATTGATCGCATCAAACCTCAAGTCGATTTTATAATGATTAATTGTAATCGGCATGATGATCAATATGGTTCGCTAAACTACCCTATTTTTGGTGATGATTTAAAAGGATTTTTAGGGCCGCTTGCCGGAATCTATAGTGGCTTATTACGAAGCAATACAGATTGGAACTTATTTGTTAGTTGTGATACCCCTTTTTTACCACATGATTTGCTCGCTCGTTTAGCAAAATTTTCAGCTACTCATCAAGCTATTTTCCCTTTTGATGGTAAGGATAATCATCCAACCATTTTATTAATCAATAAATCTGTCATTACTCAACTAAAAAAATATTTGGAAAACGGTGATCGCAAACTGATGTTGTTTTTAAAGAAGATTCATGCAACTGCTGTTGATTTTAGCGATACGCCTACTAGTTTTATCAATATTAATACAGTTGATATGCTAGAAAATGCCAATTTGGTAATTGAGGCGAATAAATAAATCACAAATCGAGCCTTTTTATGCGTTAGCTTATTGATTTTTTTTGTTTAAAAACCCCGTTCCTCAACTTTTTTTATATTTTAATTATTAACAGTTTGATAGATAAAAACTTACTGTCATTTTTTAAGCAATTTTTTTAATTCTTGAGCAAAGTTTTCTATTTCAACTTCTTGTGTTGACCACGAAGTGCAAAAACGTAAACAAATATGGTTTGGATCACTTTGCCCTAAATTATCCACAGCATAACGTGAAGTAATTTTTTTGGCTAATTGATTCGGTAAATTGACAAACAGCTGGTTGGTTTGTGGTTTGGCTGCAAAGGTGAATCCCTCATTTTCAAATAAGTTTGTTAGTTTTTCAGCCATCATATTGCTATGTTTGCCTAATAAAAGATAAAGGTTATTTTGCATTAACGCTTTAAATTGTACAGCTATAATCCAACTTTTAGCTAATATTGCTCCTTTTTGTTTCATATTAAAACGGAAGTCGCGATTAATATTATGATTATTAAATACCAACGCTTCACCAGCAAAACCACCAACTTTAGTGCCACCAATATAAAATACATCGGTATATTTGGCTAAATCAGGGAAAGTAATGTCATTATCTTTAGCGCCTAATGCCATAGCTAAACGCGCACCATCTAAATAAAGATATAAATGATTTTTTTGACAAAATTGATACAGTTTTTTTAGCTCTTGTTTGGTATATAGGGTACCTAATTCGGTAGTGTTGGAAATGTATATCAGCTTTGGTTGGACCATGTGCTCGTCACAATGATAATCTAAAACAGGTTTTATGGATTCTGGTGTTAATTTTCCATCTTCAGTTTTCACCGTTACAACCTTATGCCCTGTGGCTTCAATTGCGCCCGTTTCATGCACATTGATGTGTCCGGTTTCCGCTGCAATCACAGCCTGATATGGTTTTAGTATATGTGAAATGGTTGTTAAATTGGTAATTGTCCCACCAGCCATAAAATGTATGTCTGCATTCGGGGATTTTAATCTTTTCCTAATCTGATCGATTGCATCATTACAACAATCATCTAAGCCATATCCAATCAACTTTTTATTATTGATATTGATAAATTCTTCTAACAATTTAGGGTGTACTGTTTGATTATAATCATTTAAAAAATCGTACATATCATTAATCTTGTATAAAATAATATTTACGTTTAAATATAGCACGTTATTGTTGAGAATCTATGAATAATAAAAAAATTATTGGTATTACTGGATATAGTGGATGTGGTAAAACCACTTTGCTAAAAAAGATTATTCAGTTAATGGTTTTGCAAAATATTAAAGTAGGTTCATTAAAACATGCCCATCATGATATTGAGTTAGATATCCCTGGCAAAGATAGTTATGAGCTACGCAAATCGGGGGCATTACAAACTATTGTTGCCTGCGATAAACGTTACGCATTGATTGAAGAAACACCCGATACCCCAGCAGATCTAAAAACGCTTATTAATCGGTTTACCGATGTTGATGTGATATTAATTGAGGGATTTAAAGATGAACAAATTCCTAAAATTATGTGTCATCTAAAACAATGTCAAAAACCATTATTTATTGATGATTTTACCATTGCTGTTGCTAGCGATGAGCCGTTAATAACATCTTTACCTGTATTAGATATTAATCAACCAGAGCAAATTGTGAATTTTATAAATAATTATTTATTTTGCCGTTAATATATCGTATTTTACTTAACTGTTTTTTTAACTAATATTATCATTATGAAATTTCGACTAAGAAAAACTATAAGCATTGCCAAGAAAGTCCTAATTGGATTAATGCTTTTCTCTGTTTTTCTTATTCTGCTTATGCGTTGGGTTAATCCTTGGGGTTCCATGTTGATGGTCGAAAGAAAGATCGCTAACTGGAATATTAATCAACAACGAATTTGGAAAGATTGGGATCAAATTTCAGATAATATTAAGATTGCCGTTATAGCTGCTGAAGATCAGCAATTTGCCAATCATTGGGGATTTGATTTTAAGGCTATAAACCGTGCGTTAAATTATAATAAAAATAATAGAAAAATCCGTGGCGCCAGTACCATCACTCAGCAAGTTGCGAAAAATATTTTTTTATGGTCATCGCGAAATTGGATCCGCAAAGGTGTTGAATCATGGTTCACAGTTTGGATTGAGCTTATTTGGTCAAAGCAACGGACACTTGAGATTTATTTAAATAGCGTTGAATGGGGTGAAGGGATTTTTGGTATTGAGGCCGCCTCACGCCACTACTTTGGTGTCAGTGCAAAGCAATTAACCAAAGAGCAAGCTAGTTTACTGGCTGCAATTTTACCTAATCCTAGAAAATGGAGTCCAGTTAATCCTAATATCCTTACACAAAAAAAAGCAAAATGGATCCTAGGCCAAATGGAAAATTTAGATACGAAAAAATATTTGAAGAAACTTAATTAATTAACGCTTAATGTTTTTACAAATTCAGGCACAATTTTACTTGCAGGGCCGTAAATTTTGGTTTGAAATAAACTTTCCCCCAAACTCGGCTCTAAATTGAGCTCAACAGTTTTTGCCCCCGATTGATTAGCAACCTCTACAAAACCCGCTGCCGGGTAAACATTGCCCGATGTACCAATCGAAATAAAATAGTCAGCTTGTGAAAGCGCATGGTAAATTTTATTCATCTCTAATGGGATTTCACCAAACCATACTATGTGTGGACGAATAAGCTTATTTTTTACATAATCCACATCTTGATGACAATCAATGATTTGCCCGGTTTGCTCATTACGAACTTTCAATAATTCGCCATGCATGTGAATAATATTTTTAGAACCCGCCCGCTCATGAAGATTATCAACATTTTGTGTCACAATTAATACATTTTCACTGCCGAGCTTATGTTCAAGCTCAGCTAAAGCAAAATGCGCTAAGTTTGGTTTTACCTCAGGGCTTTGTAATTTTTTTCGTAGCATATTATAGAAAGAATGGACCGCAATGGGATCGCGACTATAACCTTCATAGGTTGCAACATCATTAACATCATATCCTTCCCACAATCCATCTTGTGCACGGAATGTCGATAGTCCAGATTCCGCAGAAATACCCGCACCCGTTAAAATAACAATTTTCGTTTCTTTCATCATACCTTAACTTCTTATCTTTCTAATTAGGTAGGTTTAATTGATTTGCTATTGGCTATATTCGGTTGTAAACATGCTCATAGCAGGTTTTTTTAAGTTTTGATACTTACTATAAGCACTAGCTACTTTTGATCTTACATTTGCTTTGCTTTCACCATTTAACCAACTATCAATCATAGCGTGCACACTATACGCTTCCGGAGCCATATACTGCATGGTTAATATCAATGGCGAAATTCCGGTAGCTAATAACGGTTTGGAAAAATATTTTTGACTTTTACAAGCAAAAACGGCCGCATAGCGCGATTTTTGCTTTTCTTTCTCTTCTTTTGAGTTTGACGCCCAACTCGTTTCATAACCAAAGAATTTACTCCAAGACCATTCCATTAAACCATTGTGACCAATGTAAACAACTAAATTAGCTTTACCACCGCCAGCGATTATTTTTTTGTTATCTAGGGTAAATGTTGATTGTTTTTTGCCTGCTGAGTAATTAATAAAATCATCAATCGTATTATCAATATATTTACCATCATAAGCTTGCGCAATAATATAAACATCTTTGCTTTTATGTTTATAGATAATCTCTTCTAATATTTTACCCTCTTGAGGTTTATTGACTTGGACTACTTGCCATTCTTTTTGTTTACTAAAAAATGTTTTAAAGCCATAGGCGGCGCCCCAATAAAGATTATTTTTTGGATCTTGACCATTACCGATTGCTGCCGGAACGGGTACAATTCCTTGATACTTATTATCACATAATGCAACAACGACATGAATTACTTTGGGATCAGCAAAACATGAAACGGAAAAACACATAATTAGCATTAATAATAGATATTTACGGGCTTTCTTCATTTGTTATCAATTCTCCATTCACTTCGTATTTTACAATTACATTATTTTTATACATCATTTCAGAGCAAATACATGCCGGGGCGCCACCGACATTGTTTTTGGTCATGGTGTCTCTCCAGATTTCATTTTTTCTATAGATAACACCTTGCCTTTTAATAAAGGCATGCTGCTTTTCATAAACATGATAGCTGTATAGTCTTTCTGCATCACATAATAGCTCACCCTCTAGTTGGTGATCGCCAACATGAAGCATAATTTGAAACGTTTTATCGGTAGGATTATGAATAATAAGATCAATATAATTATAAAAAATAGCGGCACCCGAACCAAAAGGTAACACTCGACCATCATCAGGAAAAGGATCAAAGCTATGATTTGCTCGCTCAACTATTTGGAGTTCTGAATGGAGAGCTAACCAATGAATTAAATTACTGATCTGACATATACCACCGCCAATACCTGAACGAGCTATGCCAAATGAAAGTTCCATTCCATTCACAAATCCTCGCTTTTTAGTTGGTTTTCCGACTAATCGGCAAAACGAGAAATATTCACCAGGCTTAATTAAGATTCCATTTAACGAATCAACGGCAATTTTTAGGTTTGTGACTTTATTGTATTGAAGCTGAATATCGCTGTTACCCAATCGACGTATTAACTTAGAGGTATGTTTTTTATAGCGAAAAGGTAAACGTAAATCATGACTACGTTTTAAGCTATATTGACGCGAAGAACAATACCAGTACAAATGACGAAACAAGCGACGCTGATTTATCCTTAACCAATAAAGTAAGGGATGATAACTGGATAACGGCTTTCGCATTATTGCTTTTTCCTTATATTCTACTAATATCGATTATAGCATCAAAAGATTTATATACTATGTTATATAAGTTTTTTAAGTTTAAAAGATTGTTACAAGACGCTTTGGTTTATTTACCAAAATACCTTAACATTAAACAAATTTAATCTTTTCGACATAATTTTAATCATACAGTTCGCTTAATACTTTTAGGAAATGGATAAAATGAAAACAATAGGTTTAATCGGCGGGATGAGCTGGGAAAGCACAGTGACTTATTATCAAGTGATCAATCAAATGGTAGGAAAATCATTAGGAGGATTACATTCCGCCAAGACACTTTTATATAGTGTCGACTTTCAAGAAATTGAACATTGTCAGTCCAATGGTGAGTGGGATAAAAGTACGCTCATTTTAATTGATGCAGCGAAAAGACTAGCATTAGCTGGGGCAGATTTTATCGTGATTTGTACCAATACGATGCATAAAGTCGCTGATCAGGTTCAAGCAGCCATTGATATTCCCATTCTCCATATTGCTGATGTTACGGCACAGCACTTAATCAAAGGCAATATTCAAACGGTTGCTTTGCTAGGAACAAAATATACGATGGAACAAGACTTTTATAAATCAAAACTGACTAATAAAGGTTTGAAAGTACTGATTCCTGATGAGCAAGATAGAATAATCATCAATCGGGTTATTTATGATGAACTCTGCCATGGCATAATTAAGCCAAGCGCTAAGCAAGCTTATCTTGATATTATTGAAAAACTTGTTAACCAAGGTGCACAAGGCGTTATACTGGGCTGCACTGAAATTGGCTTGTTAATCCAACAGACAGATTGCCTGACGCCATTTTTTGATACCGCTTTATTGCATGCCGAGGAAGCCGCCTTATTTGCAATAAGTTAATCATTTACTCTTTATCAGTATATTCTAATATATCACCCGGTTGGCAATCTAAGTGTTTACAGATTGCCTCGAGGGTTGCCAGTCTGAATCCTTTTACTTTACCTTGCTTTAGTAATGATAAATTTTGTTCAGTAATGCCGATTACGGCTGCTAAGTCTTTGGATTTAACTTTGCGTTTAGCCAGCATTACATCTAAATTTATAATAATTGCCACATTAAGATCCTATTAAATCGGTTTCTAGGTTAACATCATTGTATCGCACTCAACGTTATTATTTATATGCCATATTTAGATAAACTGTCTATTTTCTTCAGCGATCTGACTGGCTTTTTTTAAGATCTGACCAATTAGCATAATACTGATTGCTAAAAGCAGTGTCATAAAATCTTCACTAGTAAACGATACCGTAAAATAACGCTCAGGTTGATTGTAACTTAATATTGCCGTTATTACCGGTTCTGAAAGTATGCCCATTATCGCCCAAATTACCAAAAATTTACCAAAGTTATAACAGTATTTTGTTGATTTAACGGAAAAATAGTCCGCTTGCGCAAAATTAACCAGCATTAATCGTAGTTGATTAAAAGCATAAATTAAAATAACAATTCTGCCGGTATCAATAAGTGTTGCTAAGGCAGCTTGCCAAAAGTTTAGGCCTGTGGAAATGTCGATACTATCATCCATTGTAGTGGAAATGAAAAAAGAATATCCATCCGATCCAAACCCAATATTGTTCTTATCAAAAAAGTAATATAACAAAGGCGATATCGTTCCAATCAGCATACATAAGATAGGGATCAAAATTAATACTGACATCAATTTACAATATTGATTTAAGCGAGTCTGATTTCTAGCTATATCTGTGTTCATTTTTATTTCCTTTTGGTTAAATTTACCAAATAGAGTATAAGCTGAGGGAAATAAAAAAACAACAATTTATTAAAATAAAACGATAATAATTTATCGTTATTCACTTATTTGTGATTATAAAAAAGCCTTGCCGTTTAACGGCAAGGCTTCAAAAAATTAACTAATTATTTATGCTTCAATAGCAACACGTAGTTTTTTCATTGCATTTTTTTCGAGTTGGCGTATACGCTCAGCCGAAACACTATATTTATCAGCCAAAACCTGCAATGTTGATTTGCTATCATCAGCATCTAACCAACGCGCTTTAATAATATCTTGGCTACGCTCGTCTAATTGAGATAATGCATCATGTAATTTATCAGTTGCATCATTTTCCCAATTGTCATTTTCAATTGATTTAGAAAAATCAGAATTAACATCTTCTAAATAAAGCGCAGGAGCAACAATTGAATTATCATCGTCATCACTATCAATATCAAATGACATATCTTGCGCTGACATTCGTGATTCCATCTCTAGTACATCTTTACGACTTACGCCAAGCTCATCAGCAACCATATCAACTTCAGCACTATTAAACCAACCTAAACGTTGTTTATTTTTTCTCAAATTAAAAAATAATTTTCTTTGCGCTTTAGTGGTTGCGACTTTTACAATACGCCAGTTTTTTAGTACGTATTCGTGAATTTCAGCTTTTATCCAGTGTACCGCAAAAGAGACTAAACGTACTCCCATTCCTGGATTAAAACGACGTACCGCTTTCATTAAACCAATGTTACCTTCTTGAATCAAATCAGCTTGTGGTAGACCGTAACCAGAATATCCACGCGCAATATGCGCAACAAAGCGTAAATGAGACAAAATTAATTGTCTTGCTGCATCAACATCATCATGATAATAAAGTCTTTCACCTAGAGACTTTTCTTCCTCAGCTGTTAGCATCGGATAAGTATTTATCATACGAAGATATGATTCAATATTTCCTTGTGGGATTAAAGCACCTGCTTGCATTTTTAAATCAGTACTCATTTAATTCCCCCCTTAAATTAGACTAATTTTGTTACATCTTACTTGTGTAACAATTTAAATTCTTTCTTTTAATTTAGACCACTAAAATGTGATTTAGTTCACATTTTTATCATAATTTTTATTATGTAGGATCTGGTAAAAATGGCAAATATTTAATCCACCATTATGAAGCTATAACCATTTTATTCAAATACTTTTTAGTAGCAATAAATGCTGAAAACCAACCTATAATCATCGAGAATAAAATAATTAATAAGCTTTCATCCCATGAAAGACCATTTATATTAACTATTGTTCCAAAAACATCCGATACATGCAACATGGTTGAATCTATTTGAAGGATAAATACTTTCGATAGAACCAAAGCCAAAATAGCACTAATTAATCCAGTAAAAATACCATTATATAAAAATGGTCGTAAAATAAAGCCTTCCGTTGCCCCAATCAATTGCATAACCGTAATCGTTTGCCTGCGAGCAAATATATTTAACCGAATGCTGTTCCCAATAACCAGTGACACAGCAATGATCATAAAGATTGAAATCGTCCATACTATTGATTTGACCATATTGGTTAATGCCGTTAATCGCGTAAACCAACTGTCATCAAGCTGTACATCATCGACACCATCTATTTTTCGTAATCGTGCTTGTAGATCGTGTAATTTATTAGTTTGCTTAGCTTCTTCAACTGGAAAAATGATAGCAACTGCAGGCAATGGATTGTCAGCAAGTAAATCAAGTGCATCATCAAATCCTGACCAAGTTTTGAATTCATCGCGTGTTTCATCTCGAGAAAGATAAGTCACATTTTGAACTTCAGGAATCGTTTTAAATTGGTCAATTAAATTATTAGTTTGCTCTGGCGTTAGTGTTTTGTTTATATAAACTGTTACGTTAGGAGTTGGATACCATTGCTCTGCTGCTTGATTTGCATTTTTTAATAGTAAATAGCCTATTGTCGGTAAAGTAATTGAAATAGCAATAACAAAAATAGTCAGCAAAGAGGCAAATATATTTTGATAAAAATAGTTAAATACATTATGCCATGCATAGCCAATCTGCCTTTTCCAACGCCCTAAAAAGCTATTATTCTTTTTTTGTTTAGATGGTTTAATCTTGGCCTTTATCATCAACTTTTAACCTCTAAACGTCCTTGATTTAAATTGAGTATTCGATGGTGTTTTCGACGAATAAGCCCCATGTTATGCGTTGCCATCAGTACAGTTACACCTGTCTGGTTAAACTCTTCAAATAATTTCAATATATCTTTTGAAAGTTTATCATCTAAATTACCAGTAGGTTCATCAGCAAGTAATACGGTTGGGCGATTAACAATAGCTCGAGCTATTCCTACGCGCTGCTGCTCCCCGCCAGATAACTGTATTGGATAAAATTTCATTTTATCAATCAATCCAACTTTATCTAATGCTGCTGAAACTCGTTTTTTAATTTCTTCGGCTGGCTTTCCTAAAATGATTAATGGAAAAGCCACATTCTCATAAACAGTATGATCTAATAATAATTGGTGATCTTGAAATATCATACCTATTGTACGACGCAAAAACGGCACTTGATGTTTTTTTAAACGAGAAACATCAACACCATTAAGTAATACTTTACCATCATTCGCTTTTTCTAAACCACAAATCAAACGCATTAATGTGCTTTTACCTGCACCTGAATGGCCTGTTAAGAAAGCCATTTCCCCTTGCGATAAAGTAAATGTTATATTTTGCAAAGCTGGCTTTCCACCAGAATAAACTTTACTAACACGTTCAAATCGAATCATGATTTATCTCTATTCTTCTGCTTCATCAAACAGTGCGTTAATAAAATCATCAGCCACAAATGGTCTTAGGTCTTCTATTTTTTCACCGACACCGATATAACGGATTGGAATATTAAACTGATCAGCAATGCTGAATATAATACCACCTTTTGCAGTACCATCTAATTTAGTCAATGTCATCCCTGTTACACCAACAGCTTCATTAAATAATTTAGTTTGGCTAATAGCATTTTGGCCTGTTCCTGCATCTATTGTTAACATGATTTCGTGAGGAGCAGTTTCATCTTGTTTTTTAATTACTCGTACAATCTTTTTTAATTCATCCATCAGATGTGATTTATTTTGCAAACGTCCTGCAGTATCAGCAATTAATACATCAATATTTTTCGCTTTTGCAGCTTGAATGGCATCAAAAATTACCGATGCAGAATCAGCATTAATGTGTTGTGCGATTACTGGGATATTATTACGTTCACCCCAAACCTGTAATTGTTCAACAGCAGCAGCGCGAAAAGTATCGCCAGCTGCAAGCATAACTGATTTACCTTGTTGTTGAAATTGACGAGCTAATTTGCCAATTGTCGTCGTTTTTCCAACACCGTTTACACCAACCATCAATATAACAAAAGGTTTATGACTTTCTATATTTAGAGGTTGTTGAGCACCATCTAAAATAGATTTCATTTCATTTTTTAATAGATCATGTAATGCATCAGCATCTTTTAATTCTTTTCTTGAAGCTTGTTGTGTTAATGTGCTTATTAATTTTTGTGTGGTATCGAAACCAACATCAGCAATGATCAATTGCTCTTCTAATTCTTCAAACAGTTGATCATCGATCTTTTTTCCTTTAAATAAGCTAAGAAAACCAGATCCTATATTTTGTTTAGTTTTAAAAAGACCTTTTTTTAAACGAGAAAAAAAACCTTCTTTTTTTTGTTCAATCATAAATAACTTATCCCATGATCAATATCAATGATCATTTTATCTTATTTTATTATAAAGCCCAACGTATTCGATCAAAGAGAGTCATATTATTGATCTATTTGATCCTTGAATCTTTTAAGGTTCGTGAATTAAATTTAATTATTTAATATAAAGATCGTTGAGAGTAATAGATCGCCATTCGCCTTGGGGTAGGTTGTGAGTAAATAAATTATACTTGCCAATCTGAACTCGAATTAAACGTAAGCAAGGAAATCCAACGGCGGCACACATTCTTCTAACTTGTCGATTTTTTCCTTCTGTTATAGTAACACTTATCCATGAAGTGGGAATTGTTTTGCGTTCTCGAATAGGTGGGACTCGTTGCCACAAATTAATAGGCTCTTCTAAAAAATCCACGATTGCAGGTGCGGTATGAAATTCCTTCAATTGTACACCGCTGATTAATTTATCAATCGCTTGCTTATCAATTAACCCTTCAACTTGTACCCAATAGGTTTTAGGTAATTTAAATTTTGGAGAACTAATTTTAGACTGCAATTTACCATCATTGGTCAGTAATAATAATCCTTCACTGTCAGTATCTAAACGACCAGCAGGATAAAATCTAGGCATGGATATATAATCTTTTAATGTCTGATATTTTTCATGAGCAGAAAACTGTGTCACGACATTAAATGGTTTATTAAAAGCGATTAATGAACTCATTCTATCCTCAGAAGAATTAAATAACCTTAGAATGCAAAAAAGCCCAGCATTGCTGCTGGGCTTTCGCTCTAATTTAAAAGTCTGGCGGCACCCTACTCTCACATG